>JANMVY010000030.1:0-1567 GCA_031393535.1 Actinomycetes bacterium
CGGCATCATTGATTGCGCGCCGAATGACTTCCGCTTCGAACTCCTGCCGCTGATGGTGCAGGGACCCGTTCGCCGCACTCGCGGTCTTGGCGGTGATCTGGAGCGACGCGGCTTGGGTCAGTTCTGAAGGAAGGTCGTCAACGGAAATGGAGCTGCTTTCGGCGAGGAGGCAGGCGCGATTGACCACGTTTTCCAACTCCCGCACGTTTCCGGGCCAGTCGTAGCCGAGCAACACTTCCTCCGCCTCCGGGTCAAGTTCGAACACCCGCGGCGCGCCTCTCATGCGCTGGTTGGCGCGCAGGGTGAATTGAATCAATTCTCGGACGTCATCGGGCCGCCCCCGCAGTGGCGGTATCGCAATCTCGAACATGCTGAGGCGGAAATAAAGGTCCTCGCGAAAACCGCCCCGCCTGATCAGCTCCGCAAGATCGCGGTTGCTCGCGACGATGAACCGCACGTCGACATGGCGCCCGAACCCGCTGCCAAGGGGTCGCACCACCTTGTCCTCGATGACGTGCAGCAGCTTGGTCTGCAAAAGCAAGGGCAGCTCACTGATTTCGTCGAGGAACAGGGTGCCGCCGTCGGCCTCCAGAAACAGTCCCTTTTGCGTGCGATCCGCGCTGGTGAAGGCGCCCTTGGTGTGGCCGAAGAATTCGCTTTCCAACAATTGCTCGGGAATGGCTCCGCAATTGATCTGGGAGAAGGGCCCGTCGCGCCGGCCGCTCCGTTCGTGGATTTCGCGGGCGATCACGTTCTTGCCGGTGCCGCTTTCGCCGGTGAGCAGAACCGTGCTGTCGGTAGGCGCGATCTTCGCCACCAGGCGGTCGACGTTGCGCATCGCGCCCGAACTGAAGGCCAGTAGAGGCTTGCTTGCATGTGCGGCTTCGCGCAGTGACTTGTTCGCCTCACGTAGTCCGCGCAGCGCGTTAATTTGCGACAACCGGTGCAGGACCTCGGCATGGCGCACCGGTTTGATGATGTAGTCGAAGGCGCCGGAGCGCAGCGCCTCCACCGCGGTTTCCGCCGAGGCGAATGCCGTGACCATGACGAAGACAGTCTCCAGCCCCAACGTCCGGCTATGTTTCAGCAGGTCGATGCCGTTACCGTCCGGCAACTGAATGTCGCACAGCGCCACGTCCACGTCGCCGTCTGCCAGCTTGGCCTTCGCCTCCGCGATATCGGCCGCCGCATCGACCGAGTAGCCGGCTTTGCTCACCGCCGCCGTCAGCACCTGTCGCGCTGCCGGCTCGTCATCGATAACCAGGACATGCAACGCGGTCATAGCGTCCGGCCCGCAACCGTGCCGGCATTTTGCGTCGGCAGGTAAACCTGCGCCGTCGTGCCGGTCCCTTGAACCGATTCCAACGCGATGCGACCGCCGGTTGCCTCGATCAAGGTCTTGCAGAGATAGAGACCGATGCCGCGCCCTTTGCCCTCGGGCTTGGTGGTAAAGGATTCGTCAAACGCTTGTGCGAGCACGGTGGTGTCCATACCGTGGCCATTGTCGGATACCGACACGATGACCTCGCCGCTGACCCGTCGGGTGGAGACGCGCACAGTCTGCCTG
>JANMVY010000464.1:0-1889 GCA_031393535.1 Actinomycetes bacterium
GGGTTCATGCTCAACCGGGCCGTGCAGCACTTCCTCGAAGACGTGCGCTGGGGCGACATGCACTACCTGCTGATCGACATGCCTCCGGGCACCGCCGACATCCAGATGGGCCTGGCCCGCATGCTGCCGCGCACCGAGATGGTGATCGTCACCACCCCGGCGCTGGCCGCCCAGCAGGTCGCGGCCCGAGCGGCCGACATGGCCCGCAAGGGCTACCTGCGGGTGGCCGGAGTCGTCGAGAACATGAGCGCGTCGGTGGCTCCCGACGGCACCCGGTATGCCGTGTTCGGCTCGGGCGGCGGCGAGCGGCTGGCCGAACAGCTCGGCGTGCCCCTGCTGGGATCGATCCCGCTTGACCCGGCCGTGGGCGCCCGAGGCGACGTCGGTGAGCCCGCCGTGATCGCCGCGCCGCACACACCGGCGGCCCAAGCGTTCGCCGCGCTGGCCGAACGCATCGTCACCGAAGCCATCCCGCTCGTCGAGATGGTCACCTGCACCGCCCGCCAGTTTTTCAAAGCTGCCGGTCTCCTCACCCCCACGCCAGCGGCCAAACCCACGGCGACTACGACTACCTAGCTAGCTAGCGAGATCCGACAAATTGACAACAACAAGGAGCCTTTTCGCGATGAGCACCACCGACGTCACGACCACACCCATCATCACCCTCACCGACATCGCCACGGCCAAAGTGGCCGAGCTGATCGCCCAGGAAGGCGACGACCAGCTCTCCCTCCGCGTCGCCGTCAAGGCCGGCGGATGCTCAGGGATGTCCTATGAGATCTTCTTCGACACCGACACCGACCCCGAGGACCACCTGGCGATGTTCGGCACGGTCACGGTGAGAGTCGACCCGGTCAGCGCCCCTCACCTCGCCGGCGCGACCCTCGACTACAACGACGGCCTCCAGGGCACGGGCTTCAAAATCGAGAACCCCAACGCCCAGCGCTCCTGTGGCTGCGGACAGTCCTTCGCGTAGCGGCTGTGACAACTCTGCCAATGAGCCCGTTGGACACGTTGGGCCGGCCTGTCCGGGACCTACGTATCTCGGTCACTGATCGGTGCAACTTCCGCTGCACGTACTGCATGCCCAAGGAGATCTTCAACCGCGAGCACGAGTTCCTGGCCCGGGGTGCACTGCTCAGCTTCGAGGAGATCGACCGGGCGGCCCGCTCCTTTGTGCGCCACGGGGTCCGCAAGATCCGCCTCACGGGCGGGGAGCCGCTGCTGCGCAACGGGATCGAGGACCTCATTGCCCAACTGGCCCTCATCGCCGATCTGGACGACATCACCCTCACCACCAATGGCGCATTGCTGGGTCGCAAAGCCCAGGACCTGGCGGCGGCCGGGCTTCGCCGGGTCACGGTCAGCCTCGACTCGATGGACGACACCGTGTTCACGGCCATGAACGATGTCGGCTTCGCCGTGCAGGGGGTGCTCGACGGGATCGCGGCCGCCGCCGAAGCCGGGCTCACCCCCATCAAGATCAACATGGTGGTGAAACGGGGGGTCAACGACGGCTCCGTGCTCGACATGGCCCGGCACTTCAAAGGCTCGGGGCACACACTCCGGTTCATCGAGTACATGGATGTCGGCACGACCAACGGCTGGCGTCTCGACGACGTGGTACCGGCCCGGGACATCATCGAGATGTTGGACCGGGAGTTCGGGATCGATCCGGTGGGCCCTTCCTACCGGGGCGAAGTGGCCCAACGGTGGCGTTACCGAGACGGGACCGGGGAGGTGGGCGTCATCACCTCGGTCACCCAGCCGTTCTGCGGTGACTGCACCCGGGCTCGCCTCTCAGCCGAGGGTGTCGTCTACACCTGTCTGTTCGCTACTCGAGGGACCGACCTGCGCCAGGTGCTGCGGGCAGGTGCGAACAACAAGAT
>JANMVY010000205.1:0-7589 GCA_031393535.1 Actinomycetes bacterium
GTGTTCAATCCCGCGCCCGCCCGCAGCGATCTTCCACCCGAGGTCTATGCGCTCACTGACGTCTTGTGCCCGAATGAGACCGAAACCGAGCTATTGACGGGCGCGAGCGTGACAACGCTGGTCGATGCCGAGGCGGCCGCACGCGTCCTGCTCACACGCGGGGTGGGCACGGTTGTGGTCACTCTCGGCGAACGCGGTGCGCTCGTCGTCGACGCGGCGCGCGCAACGCGTCACCACGCGCCGTCCGTGCGCGCCGTCGACACCACCGGCGCCGGGGATGCGTTCGTCGGCACGCTCGCGACGATGCTCGCGGCCGGCCGGTCGATCGACGACGCATCGCAGCTGGCCATCGCGATCGCGTCGCGATCGGTGCAGCACCCCGGCACCCAGAAGTCGTATCCCGACCTCCGCGCCACACCCCCGTGGCGCTGAGGTGCCGCTGACTCCGGGAAAGGGCTGAGCCGCTGGCTTCCTTGCGCGCCCGTCCCCCGATTCCGGGGCGCAACGCGCAATGAACGGAGTCGAGCCGGTTTCGAGCGGCCACTCGGCCGAGACTGTCACAGCCGGTGCGCAGAATTCGACAATGGGACACGAACTCACGCTCCATCGCCTTGCAGCCCGCCAGCATGGGCTTGCCTCGCGCCACCAACTCATCAAGATCGGCTACACGCGTCGCCAAATCGATACCCGCGTCGCCAACAACCAATGGCGCCGAGTGGCTCCCTCGGTGTTCGATGTCGCACCAGCAAGCGCCGATCCACGCCGGCCTTTGCACGCGGCGGTTCTCGCCTCACGAGGCCTTGCATCGCATCGCAGCGCAGCATTCCTTCTCGGTCTGATCGATGAACCACCGAGCAGGCCCGAGATCGTCGTCAGCGGGTGCGTCTCCCCGGATGGAATCGATGCCCGGGTGTACCGCAGCCGCACCATCGAACCGCGCGACCGAACCCGTGTCGACGGCATCGGCTGTACGTCCGCGACCCGCACGCTGCTCGACCTCGGTGCAGTCGTGTCCACGCAAGTCCTGGCTGCTGCGGTGAGCCGGTCGATCGTGACGCGGCGCAGTTCCGTGGGCAAGCTGCTTGCTTGTGTGGACGGTGGGCCGTTGCACGGCAGGCGCGGCATCGCGCTCATGCGAACCGTGTTGGAGCCATATCGCGCCGACCGAGCCGCGTGCGAGAGTGCGCTCGAGGTGTTGCTGGCCGACGCGATCGCCAGAAGTGCGCTTCCCGCGCCACGCCGACAACACCAGGTGCGAGTCGAGGGCAAGCGGTTTCGGCTCGACACGGCATGGCCCGAGGCGCGGGTGTTCGTCGAGGTCGACGGACTCGCGGACCACGCCGAACGCCGGCGTTTCGACAGCGACCGCCGACGCCAGAACCTTCTCGTCGCGGCAGGATGGCTGCCGCTGCGATACACGTGGAGCGACCTCACGCAACGCGCCGTCGAGGTTATTGCCGAGATCGCTGCGGTGCTGCGTGCGCGGCTCTGACGTCACGCAGGCGGCCACGACCGTACGTTGCGCGCCGATCCCCGGTTCTCGGGGACGATCGCGCAACAACGGACCGCAACCCCGGCGAGGGCGGCAGGGCGGCGGGCGGTCAGTAGTGCAAGGTCAGCGTGCGGTGGTGCTCACCCATCTGGCCGGCGAGCGGGCCGAGCACGCCGGCGTGCCACAAGGCGAAGTCGAGCTGGGGACCAGTGATCGATCGCCCGAGCGCAGCCATGCGCCCGCGCAGGCGATCGGCCGCCGCGACGGTGGCCCACCGCAGCGCGTGCTCCCACTCGCTGTCCTTCGGTACCAGTCGACGCTGGTCGATGGTCGATGCGAGCGCGTCGTCGTAGATGAAGATCCCCCAGTGGCGGAAGACCTTGGGGATCATGTAGTCGGGATACACGGGGAACTCATCGAGGCCCCGCAACGGCTGCTCGATCCCACCGGCGATCATCGCGGTCGCGAGCCGAGGCAACTTCTCGAAGCGCAACACCCCGCAGTCGCTGTGCGACACGTCGTGATAACCGGGAACCTCGTCGACGAGCGTGCGTACCACCACCTCGGCGTCGTACGCACACGAGCGCACAAGCCCGAGGAACGACCCGTCGTAGCGCTCGCACATCACGCGCGCCGTGGCACGCAACTGCTGCCATCGCTGCGGCACGAGTTGGAAGTGGCCGTTTCCGGCGAACATCGCGTTTGCGTCGTCGAGTGTCCAGTCGACGAACGCCGCGAGGTCATACCCATCGCGGCCTTCGAGGGGCAGCATCGTGCGCGCGAACGCATGGAAGAAGGCCGGCGCGTCGGTGAGCGTCTGGCCGGCGACCTCGACGGTCCACTGCTCGTCGCCGACCGGCGCCCAAAGGCACGCGAGCACGCTCACGCTGAGTCCGACGAAATCGCACCAGCGACCCGGCGTGTCGCCGTGGGGCAGCGTATGGATACCTTCGCCCGAGGTGGGAAGCGTCGCAGTGGCGAGCGTGGCGGCAACCATGTCGATCGCGGCGTCGTTGACCCGCACACCCCAGCCGAGCGGTGGGAGGGTGCCGCGGATGTCGACGTCGCGCGTCGAACCGGCCACTAGGTCGTCTGTCCCTTGCGCCACGGTTTTCCTTCGGCAGCAGGAGGTCGCAACCGCTTGGACGCGAAGATCAAAACCAACAGCGTGGCAACGTAGGGCGTCATGAACTGGAACTCCGTGGGCACCACTTCGGCCTGCCAGTAGTAGACGCCGATCACGATGGCCACCGCACCGCTGATTGCCGCGGCGACGTACTTGCGGGTGCGCAAGGCGTTGAGCGACACCAACGCGAGCAACACGGTGGCCAGCAGGATCACCGCGAGCACAGAGTCGGCGCCGGGGCTGCTTCGCAGACGCAACGCTTCGGCGAAGCCGAACAGCCCGGCACCGCTCGCGATGCCACCCGGCCGCCAGTTTCCGAAGATCAAGGCGGCGAGGCCGATGAAGCCACGGTTCGCGGTTTGCCCCTCGTTGAACCGGCGTCCGTTCTCGATGACGAGGATGCCGCCGCCGAGACCGGCGAGCCCGCCAGAGATTGCCACGCCCAGGTACTTCATCAGGTAGACGTTGACACCCAACGAGTCCGCGGCCTCGGGCTTCTCACCGATCGAACGCAGACGCAAGCCGAAGGGCGTGCGCCACAACACGTACGCCGACGCCGGTACCAGCAGCACGGCGAGCACCGTGTACATCGCGACGCCATTCGTGAGTCCGTGCACCACGCCGCACAGATCGGAGACGAGGAACCACTCCTTGTTCGCGATGCGCTGCAACGGATCGGGGGTATTCCATCCGAACAGGTTGCCGCCCGAGAGCAACGGCAAGCTGAACTGCCCGGTGTTCGACGAGATGCGCGGGCCCTGGGTGATTGCCCCGCCCGACGTGCCGACGAAGACGATCGCGGCGAGGAACCGCACGACGCCGGGGGCGATGATGTTGATGGCCACGCCACTGATGATGTGGTCGACGCCGAACGTGACCGTGGCGACCGCGTGCAGCAGGCCGCCGAGCGCACCGAACAGGCACGCACAGATCACGCCCCACCACGCGCCGTACTCGTAGCCCGCCCAACCCGCGCCGAACGTGCCGAGCACCATCATGCCCTCGAGGCCGATGTTGATGACGCCGACGCGTTCGGCGAACAGGCCGCCGAGGCCGGCGAGCAGAATGGGCACCGCGAGCAGCAGCGCGGCGCTGAAGGTGCCTCCGGCGGTGAGGTCGTTCACACCGGTGACAACCCGCAGCACGGACAGGACGACCACGAATCCGCCCGCGTAGATCATCCAGCGCAGCGCAGCGCTCTCCGGAAGTGCGAAGCGACGCCCGGCGGCACGGTTGGTGGTTTCTGGCGGCACGGTGGCGGTCATGCGGTGCTCACCTCGAGTGCTTTGGCGCGGGTCGTCTCCGCAGCCGCCCGCAGCGTTGCCGCCGCGCTCTGCCGCTTGATGATCTCGTACACGACGACGGCCGAGAGCAACAGGGTGCCCTGCATGATCTTCGCGATCTCCTGAGGGATCTCGACGTTGGACAAGCCGATCGACGCGGTCTCGAGCGCGCTCCACACGAACGCCGCGAACGCGATACCGGCGGGATGGTTCCGCCCGAGCAACGCGACCGCAATGCCGGCGAATCCGAGGCCGGTCGGGAACTGATCGCCGAAGAGGTGGCCCTCGGAGAGCATCTGGCCCATGCCGACGAGGCCGGCGAGCGCACCGCTCATGAGCATCGTCATGACGATCATGCGGTTGGGGTTCACACCCGACGCCCGCGCCGCGCTCGGATTCGCGCCTGACATGCGCAGGTCGAACCCGAAGCGGGTTCGCCATACCAGCACGTAGAACACCGCACCGATGACGGCGGCCAGGACCAGGTACCCGTGCAGGCGCGTGTTCGCCGGGAAATGGAAGCCGATCTTCTCGATCGCCGCGTTGAGATCGGGCATCCATGCTGATCGGTCGAGGGTCTTGGTCTTTGGCACGAGGTCGGCGGGGTTCGGCCGGTAGCGGAAATGGGAGTCCTTCAACCAGAGCGCGACCAGGGCGACCGTGATGCTGTTCAGCATGATCGTCGAGATGACCACGTTGACGTTTCGCTTGACCGCCAGCACGCCAGGGACGCTCGCCCAGGCTCCGCCGACGAGCATGGCCACGATGAGGATGAACGGCACATGCAGCACGGCCGGCAACGAGACCTTGGCACCGATGACCGCGGCCCAGAACGCCGCCATGCGGTATTGACCCTCGACACCGATGTTGAACAGACCCATCTTGAAACCGATCGCGGCGGCTAGGCCCGATACGTAATAGGGCGCCGCATCGTTGATCGCATCGATGAGCGCATCGGTGCCGTTGATGTGGCTCCACATCGCGTCGAACGCATCGAGCGGGTTGTATCCCGCAAGGACGAGCACGATGCTCGACACCACCACCGCGACGCCGAACGCCGCGAACGGTGCCCCGACGAGCTCGATGAGCTTGCGGCGATTCATCGAGTCGCACCACTTGCTTCGCGCGCGCCCGTCATGTACGAGCCGAGCTCGCCCGGTGTGATGCGTGCGGGATCGAGATGCGCCACGATGCGCCCTTTGTAGATCACGAGCAAGGAGTCGCTGAGACCGATCAACTCGTCGAGGTCGGCCGAGATCAAGAGCACGCCGAGGCCCTTGGCCCGAGCGTCGCGAATGGCATCCCATGCGACCGCCTGCGCGCCGACGTCGATACCGCGGGTGGGGTGCGCGGCGACGAGCACCTTCGGATCGGTGAGCATCTCGCGGCCGATCAGCAGCTTTTGCTGATTGCCACCGGAGAGCGCGACCGCGGCAACCTCGGCCCCGGGGGTGCGAACATCGAACGCCTCGATGATCTGCTCGGTGCGCTCGATGGCCGCACGCTTGTCGATCCACGGACCGTTGACGAACGGCTTGCGGGTCTGATGCCCGAGCATCACGTTCTCCCAGAGCGGCGCCTCGAGCACTAGGCCGTCGTGGTGGCGGTCTTCGGGGATGTAGCCGAGCCCGATCTCGCGGCGGTGGCGCGTGCTGAGCGTCGTGACATCTTCGCCTTCGAGCAGGATCGAACCTGAGTCGGCCTGTTCGATACCGATCACGATGTCGAGCAGCTCGCGTTGTCCGTTGCCTTCCACGCCGGCGATACCGACGATCTCGCCCGCATGCACGACGACCTCGACCTCGTCGAGGACGACGCGCTCGCCGTCGTGAAGACAAAGGCCGCGCAGCGCGAGAACTGTCTCGGGTTGCACCGTGTCGTCGCGCGTCTCCGGTGTGGGTAACTCGCTGCCGATCATGAGCTCGGCAAGTTGGTGCGCGTCGACATCGGCCGGCAGCACATGGGCCACCGTGCGCCCTGCCCGGATGACCGTGATGGCGTCGGCGATGGCGAGTACTTCGTCGAGCTTGTGCGAGATGAACAGCGCAGTCACGCCCTCGGCGGTGAGGTCGCGTAGCGAGGTGAACAGCTCATCGACCTCGTGCGGCACGAGCACCGCGGTGGGTTCGTCGAGAATGAGGATCTTCACACCGCGATACAGCACTTTCAAGATTTCGACCCGCTGGCGCTCGCCGACGCCGAGCTCGTCGATGGTCGCATCAGGATCGACAGCCAGACCGTACCGGCGCCCGATCTCGGCAATGCGCGCGCGGGCCACGTCGACGTCGATGCGCCACTTCCTCCCGGGCTCGTCACCGAGGATGACGTTCTCGATGACGGTGAGGTTGCCGGCCAACATGAAGTGCTGATGCACCATGCCGATGCCGGCTGCAATGGCATCGCGCGGCGACTTGAACGATCGAACGGTGCCGTCGACGGTGATGGTGCCCTCGTCCGGCGGTTGCTCGCCATAGAGGATCTTCATCAACGTCGACTTGCCCGAGCCGTTTTCGCCCACGATCGCGTGCACCGATCCATGGCGCACCGTGAGGTCGACGTTGTCGTTGGCGACGACACCGGGGAACCGCTTGGTGATGCCGCGTAACACGATCGCGGTCGAGTCGATCATGCGAGAACCAACCGCCGACGCGACGCGGGGGAGCCAGCGCGTGCGCTGACTCCCCCGACGTGTTGGCGCTTGTTGATCACGACATCCTGATCAGGGCTTCGTGGGCACCGTGATCTTGCCGGCGATGATGTCGGCCTTGTACGACTCGACCTTCTTGACCGTGGCGGCGGTGAGGAACCCACCAGTCGTGGAGTAACCCACGCCATCACGCTTCAGGTCGAACGAATCGGCTTTGCCTCCGCCAAACGTGCCGGTCGTGAACGACTTGATCGAGTCGAACACCGCGACGTCGACGCGCTTGAGCATCGAGGTGAGCACGAACGGCTGAAGGTCCTTGCCGACAGTGTTGTACTGATCACTGTCGACGCCGATGCCCCAGACCTTCTTCGACGCGCCGTTCTTGTCGGTGTAGGCCTTGGCGGCTTCGAACATGCCGCCACCCGAAGTGCCGGCGGCGGCATAGATGATGTCGATGCCGTCGCTGTACATCTTGTCGGCGATGACCTTGGCCTTGTCAGGGGCGGTGAAGCCCGAGAAGTCGCCGTCGGGCGTGATGTACTTCACCTCGACCTTGACCGCGCTGTTCGCCGCCTTGGCGCCTGCGACGTACCCGGCGGCGAACTTCTTGATGAGATCGTTCTCGACGCCACCGATGAAACCGATCTTCTTCGACTTGGTCTGCAAAGCTGCCGCCGCACCGACGAGGTACGAGCCTTGCTCCTCGGCGAACGTGACCGAATAGACGTTCGGTAGCGCCACCACGGAGTCGACGATGGAGAACTTCACGTTCGGGTTGGCCTTCGCCGCGTCCGAGATGGGGGTGGCCCACAAGAACCCGACTGCGGCAACCATCTCGTTCTTGGCCGCCATGGCCTTCGCGCGCTCGGCACGATCGCCTTCTTTGGCTTGCACCGACTCGCTCGGGGAGATCTTCAGATCCTTCGCCGCGCGGTCGAGACCACACGCCGCCGAGTCGTTGAACGACTGGTCGCCACGACCGGCCAGGTCGAATAGAAGCCCGACCTTCTTGCCGGCCGGATCACCCTTCTCCGCGGCCTT
>JANMVY010000213.1:0-6766 GCA_031393535.1 Actinomycetes bacterium
ACCATGGCCTCCATCGACTCGATCTGCTCGTCGGTCACGAGCCCGCCCACCAGCGCCTCGGCGCCCTCGCTCATGACCGCGGCGCGTGGCTCGACGGTGTTGACGCGGATTCCTGACGCGTACACCTCGACCGCGAGCGCGTTGGTCTCGCGGTTGAGCGCGGCCTTCGTCGAGCCGTAGAGGCCGATCTCCATCGCGCGCCCTGCGGTGCGAAACGGCGGGCCCTCGGCGTGCTTGGCCGACGCGCTCGACACATTGAGAATCCAGCCCTCGCCACGCTCGGCCATGCCCGGGATGATCGCCTGCGCGAGGTCGAGCGGCGCATGGACGTTCACCTCGAACATGATGCGGCGGCGCTTGAGGGGGTAGCTCAGGAGTGACTGGTAGATGGCGGCCGCCGCGTTGTTGACGAGCACGTCGATGCGGCCGTCGAACAGTTCGAGCGCACGTGGCACGATGGTGGCTCGGCTGTCGGCATCGGCGAGGTCGGCGGCGATCGCGTACACGTTCGTACCGAAGCGCGCGCACTTCTCGACGGTCTCGTTGAGGCTGCCCGCGAGGTGGTCGTGCTTGTCGACGGTGCGCGCCACGATGGCGACGTTCGCGCCTTCCGCGCACAGACGTTCAGCGAGGGACGCACCGATGCCCCTGCTCGCGCCCGTGACGATGATGTTCCGATTCTCGAACCGCTTCATTTGATTCCCCTTGGTGTTCGGCGCGCTCACGCGCCGCCGCGATATGGCGTCTGTTGCAGGTCCTCGACCAGCCGCATGAGCAGTCTTCCGAGCTGCTCGCGCTCGTCGTTCGTCCAACCCGCGAGCGCGTCGCGCAGGTGCCGGTCATTGACCGCTTGGATGCGCATGGCGAGGGCCATGCCGCGGCCGGTGAGCTTCACCAGCACGACGCTCGCATTGTCGGATGACACTGCTCGTTCGGTCAGCCCCGCCGCGTCGAGCTTGCGGAGTTGACGACTCGCTGCGCCGACGTCCATGCGGGCACCGCGTGCGGCTTCGGCCACCGGGCGGGGCACACCGTCGCGCAACGCACGCAGGAGTTGTACCCCCTGCTGGCCCACGCCGACATCGGCCGCGTCGGCGAGGCTCGACGACACGCGGCGGCTCGAGAGCAGGCGCTGCAATCGATACAGCCCGTTGCCGATGGCCTCGAAACCTGTTCCCCGCTCCTTCTTCGTACGGTGTTGATCCACGGTCAGTCGAAGTCGCTCAGGGAAAAGGGTGGCCGGCGGATCAGGCGTCGAGGAACTGTTGCGCGTGGTGGCATATGTACTCGATGCCTTCGTCGTCGATCGCGTGGTTGCACGGCAGGATGAGCCCGGTTTGCATCACGATGTCGGCGTTGGGCAAGCCGCCGGGCGCGACACGGTGCGGCTTGTCCTTGAACGCGGGCTGTCGGGTGACGTTTCCGGTCCACACCATGCGCGTGTCGATGCCCTGCGCTTCCATGTGTTGTTGGAAGTCGGCGCGACGGACACCGGATTCGGGCTTGATGAGAATGGGGAACATGTGCCAGCCGGTCTCGATGCCGGGGGTAAGCCGGGGCAGCACGAACACATCGGGGTACGTGGCGAAGAAGTCGCTGAGCAATGCGAAATTGCGTTGCCGCCGCGCCAGGTTGAGCGGCAGCTTGCGCATCTGCACGACGCCGAACGCGGCCGAGATCTCGCTCGGCTCGAAGTTCCAACCGACTTCGTCGAAGATGAACAGGTCGTCGTACTCCATGCCGTCGATGTCGGAGAAGAATCGCTTGTCACCCTTCTTCGACCCGAACAGCTTGGGTTCGCTGCGCCGCCCCCACCGCCGCAGCAGCAGGGCGCGGTCGAGCAACTCGTCGTCGTCGACGCACACCATGCCACCGGTGCCGGCCGCGGTGATGATGTGCGACAACGCAAAGCTGGTCACCGAGATGTCGGACCGCGCACCTGTCGGCGTGCCGTGCAGCGTCGCGCCGAGACAATCGCATGAGTCCTCGACCACCTTGAGTTGGTGGGTGTCGGCGATGGCGCGGATGCGATCCCAATCGGGGCAGTTGCCGATGAGGTTCGGTGCGAGGATCGCCTTGGTCCGCGGACCGAGAGCGCTTTCTATCTGGTCGACGTCGATTTGATACGTGTCGGGTTCGACGTCGACGAACACAGGAATCACGCCCGCTCGGATCATCGGTGCGATGTCGGTGGAGAACGTGACCGACGAGGTGATGATCTCGTCGCCCGGTTCGAGGCCGAGTAACTCGACCGCGAGATATAACGCGGACGAACCCGAGTTCACCATGACGCCGCGCCGCTTGGCGAAGCTGGCGGCGACCAGCCGTTCCATCTCCTTGACGTGCTTGCCGATTCGCAGTGCGGTCGGCCCGCCCTGCAGCACCGATACGACCGCCGCGATCTCTTCGTCGTCGTGGACGCTGCCCGCGTACTCGATGCGTTTCATGAAAATCCGGTCTCTCGGTTGGGTGGCGGAAAGCTCGCGGTGACCGGGCTCAGGGACGGAAGAACGCCGGGCTGGTCGCGCCGACCGGCACGCGGTCGAGGGGTATCGCGATCTCGTCGACGCCGGGCCCGACCTTCTGCGCGCGTGCGTCGAGCTTGGCCAGGTCGAAGCCGTAGACATAGGCCGCGTTGCCCGCGAGAACCTTGCGCAGATCAGGTTCGTTCCACTGATGGAAGCTGCGGCGCAGCGATTCCTTCGAGAACGGCGACGAGGCCTCGTGATGGGGATAGTCGCTCCCCCACATGACCTTGTCGAGACCGATCGCGGGGAACTGCGACGCGTCGCTCGGCCCGGGGAAGCTCGCGCCGACCCAGATGTTGCGCGCGAAGATCTCGCCGGGGCTGATCGCGGGCACGGCCTCGGCCGGCACGCCGAGCTCACCGATGCGACCACCCTTGATCTGCGCGTACAGACCGTCCATACGAGCAAGCGTGGGCAACACCCAATCGGTGCCCTGCTCGGTGAGCACCAACTTCAAACCTGGAAAGCGCTCGAATGCACCGCCCCAGATCATGTGCCAGAACGCGCGGTTCGCGTAGAAGCCCGTCTCCATCACGAAGATGAGGTTCTTGATCGGTGTATCGGCCACCTTGGGGATGCCGCTGCCGCCGGCGTGATGCGTGACCGGCATGTCGAGCTCTTGACACAGAGCCCAGATGGGGTCGTAGATCGGCGAGGACAGCGCGTCGATCCACGGGGTATCAGGCGATGCGCCCGGCAGCAGCACGCCGTTGATGCCGTGGTCTTTGCACCAACGAATGTCGGCCAACGCCTCGTCGACGTCGTTCAGGAAGATCTGCGCCTGGCCGAAGCGGCGGTCGGGGTCGGCAGCCACGAAATCGGCGAGCCACCGGTTGTGGGCGCGGATGCCGGCGAGGCGCAACTCGAACTCGTCGGGGGCAGGCGCCGGGGCGATGACCACGCCGGTGGGGAAGAACGGGGGCACCGTATTGGGGAACACGACCTCGGCCACGACCCCTTCGGCATCGAGGTCGCGGTTTCGGCGATCGAGATCCCAGTTGCGGCTGCGCCCGTCGTCCTGCAGATCGCGGAACGGGTTCTTGTACTCGCCGCGCCACGCGTCGAACGTGTCGCGGTACGCCGGATCGAGATACTCGCGGTACTGGGCGTGATTGCCACCGGCGTGACAATCGGCCGAGATGATCGTGTAGCGGGGGGCCGTGGTCGTGGTGGTTGCCATAGGTTCATCCTAGGCACACCACTTGACTCAGTCAACATCGGTGGACCCTGGACGACCCTGGACGACCCTGGACGACCCTGGCCCACAAGGGTCGCCGGTGGGGTCCTCGCACGAGCGGATCGGCCTGGCCGCACGCAGCAGTTCTAGACTCGCCGCTGTGCCCGAGCGCGCCGTCATCGACAAACTCGTGCTCGCGATCGACCAGACCGAGGTGGCCGACATCCTGCGCCTCGGCCGCAACGTGCTCGGGCGCGTCGGCTGCGTCAAGATCTCGAGCCATCTGGTGCAGCGCATGGCACCGGGGCGTGCGTTCGAGTTCGTACGCAATCACCGGGCCCGCTCGATCTTCTACGACGCACGGTTCGTCGATGATCGTCCCGCCAACCTCGCGGCCGACATCCGGGTGGTGTGCGGCGACGGCAAGGTACCCATGCGACCACCCGAGTTGCTGAGCGTCCACCACGCAGTCGGCCGCAAGGGTCTGTTGGCCGCGGTCGATGCGGCGCACGGCCGCACCGAGGTCGTGGTGTTCCTCGGCTCGTCGAACTGGGGTCCCGATGACTACCAGGCGATGCACGATGCGCGCGCGGAAGATGTCGTGCGCAAGTGGGCCCGCATCGCCGCCGACGCCGGCGTGCAGTCGGTCATGTGCGCCGCCGCCGATGCGTGGGTGATCAAAGAAGACCCCCAGTGCGAACACCTGCGCGTGTACGGCACGGGTATCCGTGACGAGGGCGAGCAAAGCGGTGAGCACACGCGCACCATCACGCCCGCTCTCGCGCTGCGCCACGGCGTCGACTACCTCGTCGTCGGCTCGCCCATCGTGCATGCGCAACAACCCGCCGCCGTGCTCGACCGCTACGCGAACGCCGTGCGAGGGCCCCGCCGGCGACGCTGATTAGCGATGCCTCTGCGTCAGCGCGGACGGACGGGTGCGTGCGTGATCTCTATCGCGTTCACCAACCCTCGCCGATCGGGTCGAGCCCGAGCAGCACCCGACCCGCGCTTTCGACGATCGAGTCGTCGTATGCCTTGAACAACCGCGCCACGTGCAGGTCTCGCACGCGTCGCTCGATGCCCGCAGATCGGAAGATGCCGCTGGTTCCCGCGGCGGTGAACAACAACTCGCTCACGCGCATCGCCTCGCGCGCGGCGTGGACGAACGACAGGCGCGTGCGCGCGATCGCGTCGCCCGGATCAGCGTGCGCGTCGACCATCGCGACCCACGCCTCGGCCATCGAGTCGAGCAGGAACGCACGCGCCGACTCGACGATGCCGGAGGCTTCGGCGTAGGCAGCCTGCACGGCGCGCCGCTCACGCAACACCGTGGGCGAGCCGGTCGACGCCGCCTGCTTCGCGAGCGCCGAGAAAGCATCGAGCAGTCCGAGCGCGACCCCGACGTTGATGGCCGCCGTGGGCGCCTGCGCGACCACGCGCATGAGGCGCGGGTGATACAGCAGCGGCGCTCCGTCGAGCGGACCGCCGAACGACGCGGTGTACGCCGTGGGCACGAACACGTCGGTGGCCGAGAAGTCGTGGCTGCCCGAACCGCGCATGCCGAGCACATCCCACACACGATGGATCTGCACGTCGCCCGGCCGCACGAACATGGCGCGCATGGTGCCGGCGTGCTCGCCGTCGACGATCTTGCACATCGCCATGACCCAGGTGGCGTGCTCGATGCCGCTCCCGAAATCCCAGCGACCGCTGAAGCGATACCCGCCCGGCACCGTGTGTGCCGTGCCGAGCGGACGCGACGAGCCGGCCAGGCGAAGATCGCCCTCGACCGCGCGCATCTCGCGGACCACGTCGTCGGCCAACCACGCGGTGAGATAGCTGGTCGTGCTCGACAACATCGCAATCCAGCCCAACGAACCGTCGACCCGGGCGAGCTCCTCGATCACCCGGTACGCGCTGAACGGATCGAACTCGGGCCCACCCACCGACGACTTCACGTACATGCGGAAGAACTCGGCGTCGTTCATCAGCCGTACCAGTTCGTCGGGCAGACGCTGCGCGCGTTCGATGTCGTCGACGTGTCCGACCGCCGCGAGGGCGGTGCCGCGCGCGGCTTCGACGGCACTCGAGCGGACAAAGGGAGGGTCTACTCGCATGGTTCGTGCACCGTATCCGGTGTTCCGGGAACGAGCACGGCTGCGGGGGTACACTGCGGCCATGGCCGCAACGACCGCACCCACCCATGCCACGAAAGCCCTCGCCGCGTATTCGCACGTCAACATCGTCGCCGACGACATCGACGCGGCCCGCGACTTCTACGGCACCAAGCTCGGGCTCACCGAGCTACCCCGCCCCGACTTCGGCATCCCCGGCGCGTGGTTCCGCCTCGGGCCGTCGCAGTTCCACATCATCGAAGTGAAGGAAATGCCCGACCTCAAGGGGGCGGCGCCGCACTTCGCGATCTACATCCCCGCCGACGAGTTCGCGTCGACCATCGGTGCGCTCAAAGACTCGGGTGTGGCCTTCACCTCCGACATCCGCTCACGCGACGATTTCGGCGTCACGGTCACCACGGCGTTCTGCAAGGACCCGGCCGGCAATCTCATCGAGTTCACCGACGTCGCGTTGTTCTGACGGGCTCGCCGTTCATACCGCCCGCGGCCAGGCAATTGCGTGCGGGTCGTACGTCGGTACCGCGGCACCGAGCTCGCAGCGCCGCACTTCACGGCGTTGGGGCCAATGGTCGCCCGCGCTGCGATGGTTCGTGGAACGTTCGTCCCAGATCGCGACGTCGCCAAGGTGCCACCGCCAGCGGCACACGAACCGTGCGTCGGCCATGTGGTTGCGGAGGAACGTGAGCAGCGCGTCGCTCTCGTCGGGATGCATGCCCACGATACCGCGCATGAAATCACCGCCGAGGTAGAGCACCTGGCGACCGCTGACCGGATGGGTGCGCACCAAGGGGTGCTCGACCGGTGGGTAGTTCGCGCGAAGGAGGTCGGGTAGACCACCCGGCACGTCCTGCTCGGGCAGCTTCTCGAGCATGCCTCGTATGAACGACGTGTTGTCGTGACGCACCGTGAGGCCGCGCAGCATGGTT
>JANMVY010000242.1:0-2327 GCA_031393535.1 Actinomycetes bacterium
AATGAGCACCTTCCACCCGAGGTCCATCAGCTGGTCGTACCGAAAGCGGGGAAGCGTGCCGCGGAACCACACGAACAAGAACAAGAAGCAGAACAGCTTGGCCATGAACCAGCAGGTCGGCAGAATCGCGCGGACCCACGACGGGCCGACGAGCCAGCCGTTCGGACCACCGAAGAACAAGGTGACCATGATCGCCGACATCGTGATGACGTTCATGAACTCGGCAAGGAAGAACATGGCGAAGCGGATCGAGCTGTACTCGGTGTGGTAGCCACCGACGAGCTCCTGCTCGGCCTCGACGAGATCGAACGGCGGCCGGTTGAGCTCGGCGGTGCCTGCGATGAGGAAGATCACGAACGGTACAAAACCCGTCGCCAGCACGTTCCAATCGCGCAGGTTCCATTGCCCGATGACGATGTCGTGGGTCGACAACGAACCCGACTTCAAGAACACGGCCGCCGCCGCGAGGCCGAGAGCCGCCTCGTAGCTCACCATTTGCGCGGACGCGCGCACCGCACCGAGCAAGGGGTACTTCGAACCGGACGACCAGCCGGCGAGCATCACGCCGTACACCGCGATCGACGACATCGCCAGAAAGAACAAGAGCCCGACGGGTGGGTCGGCCACCTGCAGAAAGGTGGAGTGGCCGGCGATCTTCACCGCGCCACCTTTGTCGCTGTTGAAGACCCCGCCGAGCGGAACGATCGTGAAGGTCAAGAAGGCCGGCACCAGCGCGAGGTACGGCGCGAGCTTGAAGACCTTGCGATCGGCGTTTTCGGGCACGAGGTCTTCTTTGAAGAAAAGCTTGACGCCGTCGGCCAGGGTCTGGAGCAGGCCTTTCGGCCCGGCGACCGTGGGGCCCAAGCGGTTCTGCATCATCGCGATCTGCTTGCGCTCGAACCAGATCATGAGCATGACTGCGACCATCAAGAGTGCGAACACGATCAGCACCTTGGCCAACACGATCACGAGCGTGGTGCCCCACTGCGAGAAATCGTCGAAGAGCGGATCGAGGCCGAAGATCATGCGCGCTCCACCCGGATGTCGATCGCCACGGAACCCGCGTCGAGCAACACGCGTACGTCCGTATCGGGTTGGTTGAACAGCATCGCCGCGCTGCCACGTGGTACTCCGGTGTCGGGCTGCACGACGGTACGCACCGACGCCCGCGGTGTCGACACGTTCACACGAGCGCCGGGGGCTAGGCCGAGCTGCGCGAAATCGACAGGGTGCAACAAGACGGCCGTGCCCGGGGCGAGATGCGCGCTGGACGCGCTGTGCTGCAACGTCGTGCCGAGGTCGTACATCGAACGCGTCGCGACCAACCGCAACGAGTAGGCATCGCTCTTCAATGGGACGACGCGATCACGTGCGACAACGCCGATGCCGCCCCCGGCGACGAGCACACCCTCGCGGCCGTCGATCGCCTCGGTGGCGACCGCCTCGTGGATGGGCGACAACCGGGCGATCTCGGCACGAATCTGGTCGACAGACTCGAGCCCGAGATCGTGTCCCAGCCGAAATGCGATCTCGGCCGCGATCATCCAGTCGTCGCGGGCGGTACCCGGCGGAGTGACCTTCTGGCGAAGCGCCGTGACTCGACCTTCGAGGTTCGTGAACGAACCGCTGACCTCGGTGGGACCGGCCGCAGCGAGCACCACGTCGGCGTGGCGCACCGAGTCGGTGACGAACAAGTCGATCGCGATGAGCGTCTCGACGGCATCGAGCGCCTTCCTCGCGAGCGCGGAATCGGGGAAGTCGCGCAGCGGGTCGGCACCGAGCAGAACGAGCGTGGCGATGTGGCCCGCAGCCGCCGCCTCGAGGATGCCCGTGGCATCGAGCCCCGGCGACGCCGGCACGTTCGGCCACGCCCCGACGAACGCGTCGCGACTCGCGGCGAAGGTGGTGCGCCCCGGCAGCAGGCCCGGCGAAAGCCCCATGTCGAGCGCTCCGTGCACGTTGCCGCGCCGCAACGCACTGAGGAACCGCGCCCCGGCGACACCGTCACGCAAGGTCGTCGCGGCGTCGGCGATGGAACCGGCGCCTTCTGCGAGCGACGCCCGACCCAGGATCACGGTGACCGGCCCACCTGCGCGCAACACCTCGGCCGCGGCAGCGATCGCCGCAGGCTCGACACCCGCAACAGCGCGGGTCGGCGGCACATCGGCGACGAGCGCGAGAGCGAGCTCGCCCACTTCGCCGGGGCGCGGGTGCAACCGATGCGCGGCGATCTTCGACAAGCCCGTCGAACGCGGTGTCAGCTCGATGAGCGTGGCGCGGTCCTCGATGATCGCGTGACGCAGGCGCAGGTAGAGCGCCCCCAACTC
>JANMVY010000473.1:0-17455 GCA_031393535.1 Actinomycetes bacterium
AGGCGGTGCGCGCGTATCGCCTCGCAATCGCGACGGAAGAGGCCTGTCGGGCCGCTACCACTGCTGCCATCGCAGCAGCCGCAGGCAGCAGTTGCAGGGCGCTATGCCAGACGGGTAGTGCTGTGAAATTGGTGAGGGACACGTGCGGCGCACTCCTTGACAGCCGGGCCTCGGACACTCTGACGGTGATCTATCATTCTGTCCAACATATAGTTGAGAACAATTTGTTCATTTCAAACGAATGGTTGGTTACTGCAGTGTCACCGCTGAACTTTCACCATCTTCGCTACTTCTGGGCGGTCGCCAAGGAGGGCAATCTCACGCGGGCAGCCGCCACGCTGCACGTGTCGCAATCGGCGCTGTCCGCGCAGATCAAGCAGCTCGAAGCGCGGCTGGGACAAAAGCTGTTCCGGCGCACCGGCCGAACGCTGATGCTCACCGAAGCCGGCCAACTGGCGTTGACGTACGCCGAATCGATCTTCGCCACCGGCAACGAACTGGTCGCCGTGCTGCGCGAGGGCAGGCGCGAGGAACGCCAGGTGTTGCGCGTCGGTGCCGTCGCCACCCTGTCGCGCAACTTCCAGGAGAACTTCATCCGACCGCTGATCGACCGGCCCGACGTGGAGCTCGCCCTCAGTTCAGGGAACCTGGGCGAACTGCTCGCGCAGCTGCGCGTGCACTCGGTCGACCTGATCCTGTCGAACCAGCGGGTGCACGCCAGCACCAACGATCCCTGGCGATGTCGGCGCATCGCCCGACAACCAGTGAGCCTCGTCGGTCGCCCCCGCACAGGAACACCGTTCCGGTACCCCGACGACCTCGCCTACCTCCCCCTACTGCTGCCCGGCCGCGACAACGACATCCGAGCCAGCTTCGACCTGCTCTGCGAGCAGCAAGGTATCCGCTACCGGTTGCGGGCCGAGGTCGACGACATGGCGCTACTGCGCCTTTTGGCCCGCGACTCCGACAGCATCGCCCTGCTTCCCTCGGTGGTTGTCCAGGATGAGCTGCGCAGCGGTCGGCTCGTCGAGCACGCGGTGGTGCCCGATCTCTACGAGAACTTCTACGTCGTCACGGTCCAGCGCCGCTACGAACCGCCACTCGTCCGGGTACTGCTCGGTCGTTCCGAAAGCGAGGTGCTGCAACCGCCGCAGGACTGAGACCACGCATTCACCGTGGTCCCAGACCAGCCCGGACGTCGAGACCCAGCTCCCCTGTAACCGACACCGCCGCGGACAGAACCGCATCGGGCTTGACAGCGCTGCATCGGGCTTGACAGCACAAAACGAAAGATGTTCAATACAGGAATTCGTATTCGTATTTATGGTTCCGTTCCGTCGACCCGGGAGAGCGTCCCATGGCCATCACCAGCGAGGTCCTCGAGGAACGACTATCTCAGCACGACTACCGGGTGGTGCGTCGAACCGAAGACCATTCGATATACGAGCACCACGGCGACCGCGTCGTGGTCCCCCACCACTCCCACGAGCTGTCGCCTTGGACGGCGAGAGTGATCGAGTGGAGCCTCGAGCCGCGCCTCGGTCGGGCGTGGCTGACGGCGCCACCTTGCACCCCTGCCCCACCGGCTAGCCGCGGGACACGGTCCTCGCGGCCGCCTCTAGGTCTCACTCTGGTGATCCGAGCAGAACCCGACCATGCCGCGTGGAACGCGTTCGTTCTCGAGGAGCCACGCATCCTCACCTTCGGGGCGACCCTTGCCGAGACCCGACGACGGGCGGCCGACGCGGCAGGCGCCTGGTTCGTCGACACCGTAGAGGTCGAGGTCGAGCTCCAGCCGCTCCTTCAACTCGATACGGAGGCGCAATGGTGGGTCGACTATGCCACTACCCCAACACGCTCGCCGACGCGCGTGGCGGAGGCCCATGGCCACCTGAGCCTCTTGGGCCTCGCCCGCGAGGACATCACCGAACTGCTCGACCCACCGCCGAACAACGACGAAGGCCAGTAGGCAGCGTTGGGGAGGTCGAAGGTCCTCGCATGGGCTATGCGGGTCGCCGGGTTCCGGGTGACTTGCGCGTCTTCGTTGGGGTCAGCCCCAAGATGTCAAGAAGCTCACCGACCTGATGATCGCACTCGATCGCATGACGAAACGGCAGATCCGGATGCACCTCATATGTATTGCGACGACCGGCTCGCGTGCGCGTCAGATAGCCGCCGGCCTCGAGGTCCGAGACGATCGCCTGCGCGGCACGCTCGGTGATGCCTACCCGAGCCGCAATGTCCCGCAAGCGCGACTCCGGGTCGTCGGCGATGCAATTGAGCACATGCGCGTGATTGGTGAGGAAGGTCCATGTCGGCCCGGCGACGTCCTCTAGTGCCATCTCGGTTTCCTCTCATCGCTTACAGGAATCACTTTTAGCGAAATACCGATCTGCTGTCACGGACCTCCGTCAACCCGATCCCACCCTCGGTCGCAACGGGGGCACTTGACACTCCTCTCGTTTGCAACAACACTACAGAAGCACGATTCCGGAATCTTATCCCCTTATTCGTGGTGGTGCCGATGCGAACGAGCGAGCAGCGAGTAGCGGGGGTGGTCGGCGGCGGCCAGCTCGCCCGGATGATGTACCAGGCGGCCATCTCGCTCGGCGTCGAACTCCGGGTGTTGGCCGCGACCACCGCCGACTCGGCGGCCCGGATCGCGCGCGACGTGACCGTCGGGGACTGGCTGGATGCGGATGTACTTCGGGCGTTCGCCGCTCCGTGTGACGTCATCACCTTCGACCACGAGCTCGTCCATCCGGCCACCGTTGGGTTGTTGGAGTGCACGGGAACGGTGGTGCGCCCCAGCGCGAACACCCTGCGCCATGCAGCGGACAAAGCTCGAACGCGGGTCCTGTGCGACGCGCTCCGCATCCCGACACCCCCTCATGTGATCGCCACCAAGGCCTCGGACGTGGTCGCCGGTGCCGACCGTTTCGGCTATCCGCTGGTGGCCAAACTCGCTCATGGTGGCTACGACGGCCGGGGAGTGTTCCGCTTGGCCAATGACGCGGAGACCGCAGCGTTGTTCGATCGCCTACCGCCGAACAGCGTCGTTGTAGTCGAGCCCGAGCTCACGTTGACGGCCGAATTCGCAACGCAGGTTGTGCGCCGGGCCGACGGCACCATGGTCCAGTACCCGCTGGTGCAGACCTACCAAGAAGGCGGCATCTGTCGCATGCTCGAAGCACCCGCCGATATCAGCGCAGCCGTCGCCCGGCAGGCCCAAGACTGGGCCGCCACCCTCGCCGAGGCGGTCGAGGCAGTCGGGGTGTTGGCGGTGGAGTTCTTCTTGACCGATCGCGGTTTGGTCGTCAACGAGCTGGCGCCCCGTCCCCACAACAGCGGGCACTACTCCATCGACGCGTGCGTCACGTCGCAGTTCGAGAACCACCTCCGCGCGGTGCTGGATCTGCCCCTGGGTTCTCCCGACCTGACGACCCCCGTCGCAATCATGGTCAACCTGGTTGCGGGGCGGACCCAGCCATTCGAGCTTGCACAGCTCATCGCCGATCCCTACGCCCGAGTGCACCTTTACGGCAAGGAGAGCCGATCCGGACGCAAGGTCGGCCACGTCACCATCCGCGGAACCGACCGACGGGCGTTGATGCTCCGGGCATCCGCATTGTTCGATTCTGTCCCGCCAGATCCGACCCGCCGCCCTCGCCTGATCGATGGCCTCGACCCGGTGAGCTCCACCCCAATGGCGGCGCAACCATGACCGTGGCCGTGATCATGGGTAGCGATTCCGACCTGCCGGTCATGAAACCCGCCGTCGACACCCTCCGCGCGCTCGGCATTCCCGTCATCGTCCAGGTCGTCTCCGCCCACCGAGACCCCGAAGGCATGTTGGCGTTCGCGACCCGGGCGCAGGACCTCGGCGTCACGATCATCATCGCCGGCGCGGGCGGTGCCGCCCATCTCCCCGGCATGGTGGCCGCCGCCACCACCCTGCCCGTCATCGGCGTACCCGTCAGCCGAACCCATCTCGGCGGGCTCGACTCCCTGCTCTCCATCGTGCAGATGCCCGCAGGGATCCCTGTAGCGACGATGGCGATCGACGGAGCCGAGAACGCGGCCCTCCTTGCCGCCCGGATCCTCGCGCTGACCGACCCGGCGGTCACCACCGCGTTACAAGATCACCAAGCCGCGCTGCGCAACGCCGTCAACGCCCGCAACGACCGCGTGCAAACCCAAATAGCCAACCCCGGCCAGGTACCAACCGGCCCATGAGCTCGACGTCAGCCCGACGCTCACGCCCGGACCGGCGAATCGCCGCGATCGCCACCAAGCACGGCAAACAACGCCAGTTCGGGTCACCCCTTGCCAGGCGCGAACTCACTCCCGCCCTTCGTGCGCGAGCATCGCACCAGCCGACGGCGGATGGCGCGGCCCTTGACCCAGCATCGACCCATCTAGAAACATATGACTATGTCTTCAGATGTCATGCCCAGTGCTGCCGACCTGATGGTCGACACTTGCGAAGTTCGGTGTATCGACCCCGAGCGTGTCGCTCATGTACGAGCCGCGCTCCCCCACGGAGACCTGCTCGAAGAACTGGCTGACGGGGTGTTCGGCCTTCTGGCCGACGCCAATCGTTTGCGTCTGTTGATGAGCCTGCTCGAGGCCGGCGAGTTGTGCGTGTGCGATCTCGCCGCGACCGCCGGCATGGGCGAGTCCGCGACATCGCACGCGTTGCGACTGCTGCGCGCGCATCGCGTCGTGAAAGTTCGCCGCGCCGGACGCATGGCGTACTACTCACTCACCGACGGACACGTCCGCTTGCTGCTGGATGTCGCCCGTGAACACGTCCGCCACGGCGACGACTCCGAAACAAGGAAACGGTGAACACGCACGAACACCAAGGCGATGCTCACGGCGGGCATTCCCACAACGTGAGCCGGGCGGTGCAGCGCCGGGCGCTGTGGATCGCATTGGTGGCCAACAGCGGGTTCCTCGGCGCAGAAGTCGTCGGCGGTCTCGCGTTCCGATCCCTGGCACTTCTCGCCGACGCCGCACACATGCTGTCCGATGTGGTGGGCCTCGTGATCGCCCTGGTGGCCCAACGACTTCTCGACCGGCCGGCCACCGCGCGTCACAGCTACGGGCTGCAGCGCGCCGAGGTGCTCGGCGCACAAGCCAACGGGCTCACATTGCTCGGCGTCGCGGGCTGGATCGTGTTCGAAGCCGTTCGCCGCATCGGTGCGCCCGCCGATGTCTCCGGCGGCGGCGTACTCGTTCTCGCGGCGCTCGGTCTCGCTGTCAACCTCGCCAGCGCCGTCGTACTCGCCCGCGCTCAGGGTTCCAGCTTGAACATGCGCGGCGCGTACATGCACATGGCCGTCGACGCCGTCGGTTCCGTCGCCGCCATCGCCGCAGGTATCGCGATCCTCGTCTGGAGCGCCGACTTGGTCGACCCTGTCGCCTCGATCGCCATCGCCGCACTGGTCCTATGGTCAGGCTGGCGGCTGTTGCGAGACACCGTGCACGTGCTCCTCGAGGGAACCCCGCGCGGCATCGACCCCGAATCGGTCGAGGCCGCGTTACTCGCCGACCTCGACGTCGAAGCCGTCCACCACCTGCACCTGTGGAACCTCGCGTCAGACGTGCCCGCGCTGTCTGCCCACGTCGTGCTCGAAGGCGAACGAACCTTGCACGACGCACAAACCAGCGGCGAACGACTCAAAGCGATGCTCGAGAACAGTTACGGCATCAGCCACTCGACGCTCGAGTTCGAATGCCACCCCTGCGAAACCTCACCCGACGAATCAGCCCATGGCACCGCCCACGGTGACAGATAGGGCTTCACCTCAGGCGAACCTGGCCCGCGCAACCAGAGCTTTCATGGGTTTCGGGCCGGATGACCCATCCAATCGCGGTGCCCGTGCGAACAGCAGGCATGACGACCTATTCGCACATGCGTGGGAAGCGAGGGGCGCGATGCGCGCTCCTCGTCGTCATCGTGGCCGTTTCGTCATGCTCCGGCAGCACCGCGGGCGGCCACGCAACTTCTCCCTCGAGTGCGCTCGGCCTGCCCGATCTGTCCCAGGTGTCGGTCGACGTGACCACGCCGGCGGCAACCGACGCGCCTCGCGAGGGCACGCCCGCGCCGAGCCCTCGCGAGGCCGTCGACCGGTTCGTGCACGACCAGCTCGCGGGCGACACCGACTCGTCCTATGACCTTCTCGCAGCTGTCGATCGAACCGCCGTGCGGAGTCGCGTCGCCTGGCGGCACGCGCAGTCTGTTCTGCCACGCGTTCGCAGTTTCGATGCAACAGTGAACGCGTCACCGCCGGCGAGCGCCGCCACCGCCACCGTACGAGGTGATGCGCGCTTCGAGCCGCGGCTCGACGAGATCAACGGTCTGGTGCCGGCGCGAGCGAGCGTCACGTGGACCGTCGTACGCGAAGAGGGCGGCTGGCGTGTCGCCTTCTCGCGAACGGTCATCGAACCGATCTACCCGGCCGACAGCGGCGCCACCGAATCGTCGCGGGCGTGGACAGACGCCTATCAGGCCTGCAAAGAACCACCGAACGAGATTGTCTATGCCGCGGGCGTCGTCGGAGTGACGGGCATCGGAGCCGCACTGTGCGGTTCGACTGCAGCCAAGCTCGGTGCTCCCGCGCGCCTCGGCGACCGCCCGAACCCGGCCGCGGTGCTCGCGGCGTTCGGACCCGAGGCCGACCGCTGGGCCCGGGTGATCCCCGTGTCGGGTCCTCGTTCGTTCAACCTCGTGCTCGCCCCGTTCGACGATCGGTGGGTCGTCGTCGGCGTCCTCGTCGACGGGCCATGAGCACCTCTGACCGCGCTGCTGCCGAGCACCAACCAGAAAGGGAGACCTATGCATTGGACTCGAAAAAGGCGGTACGGCGTACTCACCGGAGCTGGAGCGGGTCTGCTCAGCCTCGCCCTGTTGGCTCCGGCGGGCGCGTCGAGCCACCGAGAGGCGCCGCTGATCACCGAGGACCCGGTCGCCGACAACACGGACGTCTACGCGTTCGTGAGCCCCGACAAGCCGGACACGATCACGGTGATCGCCAACTGGATCCCGTTCGAGGATCCTGCGGGCGGCCCGAACTTCCACCGTTTCGGCGACGACGTGCTTTATGAGATCAACCTCGACGTGAACGGCGACGCCAACCCCGACATCAGGTACCAGTTCCGCTTCAAGACCACCGTCAAGAACCCGGACACGTTCCTGTACAACACGGGCCCGGTGGCGTCGCTCGCCGACAAGAACCTCAACGTGGTTCAGACCTACACGGTGACGGAAGACTTCGGCGGCTACAAGCAGGTGATCGGGAACAAGCTGACCGTCGCACCCGCCAATGTCGGCCCCCGCTCGACCCCCGACTACGAAGCGAACCTCGGGAGCAAAGCGGTATACGACATCGCGTACGGACAACGGGTCTTCGCAGGCCCACGCGATGACCCGTTCTTCGCGGACCTCGGATCAATCTTCGATCTCGCTGGTCTTCGTCCGCTCAACCAGGCGCATCTGATCAAGCAACCGACCGCGAACGGCATCGACAACCTGGCGCCCTACAACACGCATAGCGTCGCGTTGCAGATCCCGATCGCGAAGCTCCGGCTCGCGGCCGGAACGCCCAATGATCAGCCCGATCCGATCGTTGGCGTCTACTCGAGCACCTACCGTCGCCAGACGAGGGTGTTCAAGGATGGCAACGGTGCGGAGCTCCGCAATGGCGGGCCATGGGTGCAGGTATCGCGTTTGGGTATGCCGCTCGTGAACGAGGTCGTCGTGCCGCTCGGCGCAAAAGATCTGTTCAACGCGTCGAACCCACTCGACGACGCGCAGTTCGGTGCCGGTGTGCTCAACCCCGAGGTGGCTCGACTCATCCCGGTGCTCTACCCCGGCGTCACCGTTCCTCCGGCGCCGCGAAACGACATCGCGGCCATCTTCCTCACCGGCATCGACGGGCTCAACAAGCCTGCTGGTGGCCGCGCGTCGGAGATGATCCGGTTGAACACCGCGATCAAGCCCACCATTGCGGATCCCAACAAGCAGAACCGCATGGGCCTACTCGGAGGTGACCGGGACGGCTTCCCGAACGGCCGCCGTCTTGGTGACGACAGTGTCGACATCGCCCTGCAGGCGCTCGCCGGCGCAACACCCTTCACCCCCGCGTTCAACATCTCGCCGAACAACCTTTTGGGCGATGGCGTAGATCGCAACAACGTCCCGTTCCTGACGCGGTTCCCGTATGTGGCACCGCCGAAGGCCGGCTACGAGTCAGGCAAGTAATCGTGACGCGACACGTGGCACACACCGCTGCGCTGACATGCAACGCGCCGCGTGTCGCACCGCTCGCGGGAGGGGGCGCTCGACGCGCCTCCTCCCGACCACGGACTTCCCGGATTGTCGCTCTCGCGCTCGCTATCTTGGCCGCAACAACGGTGGGCAGGTTCTTGACCGCAGGCTCCGGTGGATCATCCGCCGGGGGGGAACCAACGTCGCCGGCCACACTCGACTCGTCGATCGCGAGGCTCGAGAGCGTGGTGGCTGCCCAGCCCGACGACGCGCGAACGCTGCAAGTACTCGGCGCGGCCTATGTGCAAAAGCTCGTCCAGAGCGCCGACCCGGCATACGCCGATCTTGGTCAACGCGCGCTCGCTCGGGCCGCCGCGCTCGCCCCTGATGACGTTGCCACCCTCGTGACCCGAGCCAGCCTCGCGCTCACACTGCACCAGTTCGCCTCCGCACGCGAGCTCGGCCTCAAGGTTCGCCGCATCGCACCGGCGAACAACGACGTGCTCGTGGTACTGGTCGACGCCGAGATCGAACTCGGACGCTACGACGACGCGGCGAGCGACCTGCAAACGCTGCTCGACCGCAGACCGGGGTTCGCCGCACTGGCCCGCGTCTCGTATCTGCGGGAGCTGCACGGCGACGTCGACGGCGCGCTCGCCGCACTTCGCCAGGCGCAAAGCGGGGCCGCAGCATCGTCGGACTACGACATCGCGACGATCGCCGCGATCCGCGGTGACCTGCTCTACAACCATGGTCGCATTGACGACGCGGCCATCGCCTACGGCGAAGCGCTCGCGAAGACGCCGCGTCATGTGGTCGCCATCGCCGGCCGAGCCCGGGTGCTGGTCGCCAGGGGCGACTTGGCGGCCGCGACGGCCACGTTGTCGCCCGTGGCCGAGACCCTTCCATCCCCGACGCTCGTCGCGCTCCTCGGCGACATCGCGGCCCTCGACGGGCGCGCGGCCGATGCCGCGCGATCGTTCGATGTCGCGCGAGCAACGACCGCCTTACAGGCTGCGGGTGGCGCAACGATCGACCTCGAAGCCGCGCTCTTCGAGGCCGACCACAATGGTGATCCCGCTCGCGTGCTCGACCTCGCCGCGAAGGCGTACAAAGCGCGGCCGAGTGTCCACGCGGCCGATGCTGTTGCCTGGGCCCGCTTCCGCACCGGAGACCTCGAGGGGGCGTCGAAGGCCATCGAAGAGGCCATGCGCTTACAGACGCTCGATGCGTCGCTGGCCTTTCATGCCGCAGCGATACACCACGCGTCCGGTCGCGACGCAAGAGCACGGACCGAGCTCGCCGACGCGTTCACCATCAACCCCTGGTTCGCGATCGGTAATCGTCCCGAGGTCTCGGCCCTCGCGGCGACGCTCGGCGTCAGCACCCCGGCCGGCTGGAGCAACCGATGATGCGCAAGCTCATGGTCGGCTCGTGCGTGACGACCATCGCGCTTGCGCTCCTCTCGACGTCGGCGGCAGCGCACCCGCTCGGCAACTTCACGATCAACATCGCCACCGCGCTGCGCATCGCCCCCGACGGCATCGCCGTCGACGTCGCCGTCGATCTCGCAGAGATCCCGACGTTGCAGATCCGGCCGCAGATCGACGCGAACGGCGACGACATGTTGCGCGACGACGAGCTCACCACCTACCGCGATCGGGAGTGCGCACGTTTCGCCGACGCAACGCGGATGGCCGTCGACGGAGCGGCCGTACCCCTGCGCTCGCAGGGTCGCAGCATCACGGTCGTCGGCGGCCTCGCCGGCCTTTCGACCCTCCGGTTCACCTGCCGGTTGCGCGGCGGCGCCGACCTCGCCTCGCGTCCCCACACGATCACCCTCGAGAGCAACTATGCATCTGGTCGCGTCGGTTGGCACGAGGTCACCGCTCGCGGTGACGGCATGATCCTCGATTCGTCCAGCGTGCCCGAGACGAGCCCGACCGACGCGCTCACCAGCTACCCCGCCGGTTCGCTCACCTCCCCACCCGATGTGCGGCGCGCCGAGATGCGCGCGCACGCGGGTGGCGAACGACTCGCGCCGGACGACGACGCCGCGGTGCCCTCGATACACGCCAGCTCGCTACCGGGCGTCGACCGCGCGACTCGCTCCTTCGCGGGGCTCATCGCCTCGCGCGATCTCACGTTGCGCCTGGGCTTGCTCTCCGTCGCGATCGCGTTTGTTCTCGGCATCTTCCACGCCGTTGCCCCCGGCCACGGCAAGACGGTGATGGCCGCCTACATTGTCGGCCAACGTGGCACGTTGCGCCAAGCGCTGGGCGTGGGAGCGACGGTGACCTTCACGCACACCGCCGGGGTCCTCGCACTCGGGCTGCTCATCAGCGTCTCGACGGTGGCTGCCCCCGACCGGCTCTACCCGTGGCTCGGAGCGCTCTCGGGGCTCCTGCTCGCGTCGATCGGTCTCGGGTTGCTCCTCCGCGCGCGACGGATGCGCCGTTCGGGGCTCCCGGGTCTGTGGCACAGCCACGCGCCCGGCGCTCCGGGCCACCATGTCACGCACGACCACCACGCACACGACCACCACGCACACGACCACCACGCACACGACCACCACGCGCACGACCACCACGCGCACGACCACCACGCACCCGCACCCGCACCCGCACCCGCACCCGCACCCGCACCCGCACCCGCACCCGCACCCGCACCGACGATCGCGCCGACGGTGCTCGGTTGGCGGTGGATCGTCGCCATGGGATTCGCCGGTGGCATGGTGCCCAGCCCTTCGGCGCTGGTGGTGCTGTTGGGCGCAGTTGCACTCGGACGCACGTGGTTCGGTGTCGGACTCGTGTGCGCCTATGGGCTGGGCATGGCCTTCACGCTCGTCGCGGCCGGATTGATCCTCGTGCGGGCGCGCGTGCACATCGAACGCATCGTCGTCTCCGATCGCGGGGTGCGCGCCGCGCAGATGTTGGCCGTCATGCCGGTCATCACTGCACTCGTCATCGTCGTCGGCGGACTCCTCGTCACCGCACGAGCGGTGCAGGTGATATGACCGGGCGAATCCAGCACAATGATCGAACCCGAGCAGGAGCCCACGACGACATCGAAACCGCGAAGCACACGTGGTTCGGTCGTCGTCGCACCTCCGCTCGATAGCGAAATCGCCATCGTCGGTTCATCCAGGCGACAAAATCGCGACCCCGTTCAGGGCCAAAGCGATCGCCCCGGAACAACCCCGTCCGCTCGGACACGGGCGATGCGGCGAGAAGCGTTCGTCGCGTGCGAATGCTCGTGCTCGTGCATCGCTGAGCCGTTCCTCCCCACCACCGTGAACCCGGCTGTATCATCGGGCGTGCCACGCCACGCCACGCCACGCCACGCCACGCCACGCCACGCCACGCCACGCCACGCCACGCCACCGGCGGATTCACCGACGAACCGTCGCACATGAACTCCACCGGCAACGACCCGCCATCAGAAACCCAGGGCGCTTCGGTGCACCGCCGTGGAGCCGCCTGCGGTCCGACTACGCCATGGCCCCGCTCTGACCCACCACCCTCCGCGAGACCAAGGAACACTTCGCCATGACTGAACCCATGATCGACATCGGCATCGACGAGACCGACCGCCAGGCCATCACCGATGGGCTGTCCCGACTGCTCGCTGACACCTACACCCTCTACCTCAAGACCCACAACTACCACTGGAACGTCGTCGGCCCCATGTTCCAGACCCTGCACCTCATGTTCGAGACGCAGTACAACGAGCTCGCCCTCGCCGTCGACCTCATCGCGGAGCGGATCCGCTCACTCGGCGCCCCCGCACCCGGCAGCTACCGCGAGTTTGCCATGCTCTCCTCGGTGACCGAAGACGACGACCGACCCGACGCCACGGCGATGATCCGCCGCCTCGTCGCCGGCCAAGAAACCGTCGCCCGCACCGCCCGCTCGATCTTCCCCATCGTCGAGAAAGCGCATGACGAACCCACCGCCGACCTGCTCACCCAACGCCTCCAGGTCCACGAAAAGACCGCTTGGATGCTCCGCAGCCTCCTCGCCTGACACCCGCCGACGCACACTTCATGCGCGACCGTCAGGGCGAACCTCGAGGGTGGTGCGCCGACTATGCCGTTGTCCGACTATGCCGTTGTCCGAGGCAAACGACCCACGGACATGGTGTCGAACCGTGCCGTGCGACCCGATGCTCACGTGATCGCCGTTGAGCTCGAGAACGCTGCCTTGTGAACGAGCCACGTCCGGCGCCGAAGCTCACGCACCTCCCCGGCTTGGACGGCCTGCGGGGGCTCGCGGTGATCGGCGTGCTCGCGTTTCACGGCGGATTCTCCGCGTTCAAGGGCGGATTCCTCGGCGTGTCGACGTTCTTCACGTTGTCGGGCTTTCTCATCACCGGCTTGTTGCTGCGTGAGTTCGCCACCCACGGCACCATCTCGCTACGTACGTTCTGGCTGCGTCGATTCCGAAGGCTCATGCCCGCCGCCCTCGCGGGTCTGCTCCTCGCGTGCCTCTACGGCGTGCTTTACGGTTCACCCGAGCAGCTCGCAAGGTTGCGAGTCGACGTGCTCGCCGGGCTCGCGTACGTGGCGAATTGGCGGTTCGTCCTTGCGCACAAGCGATATGCCGATTTGTTCGCAGCGCCAAGTCCGTTGCAGCACTATTGGTCGCTTGCCATCGAAGAACAGTTCTACGTCGTGTACCCGCTGCTCGTTGCGGTTGCCTTGCGCGTCGGTGGTCGTCGTGCACTCACTGCCGTGCTCGTTGCCCTGGCAGGCGTTTCGGTCGCCCTGTCGTTCGCCCTGTCGTCGGACTTCGATCGCGTGTACTACGGCACCGATACCCGCGCCTTCGAGCTGCTCGCGGGCGGCTTGTTCTCGATTTGGTGGACCAGCGCATCGCCGCAGTCACCTTCGTTGCTCCCGCGGCCGTTGCGCGATCTCATCGGCGGCATCGGGCTCGCGTTGTCTCTTGGCGCGTGGGCCACGGTCGGGCAGACCTCCGCGCATCTGCCACGCGGAGGTTTCGTGCTACAGGCATTGGCGACGTGCGCGGTACTCGTCGCGTTGACCACGAACGGCGCGGTTGCTCGCGTGCTTTCGTGGGGTCCGATCCGCGCGGTGGGCCTCATCAGCTACGGGCTCTACGTGTATCACTGGCCGGTCTTTCTCGCGCTCGACAGCGCTCGCACCGACCTCGGTCGAGGTGCGCTCTTCGTTCTACGACTCGCGGTCACAGCATCGCTCGCACTTGTTTCGTACGTGCTGATCGAGCAGCCGATTCGGAGCGGACGCGTCCTGCACGGTTTCACCCTGCGCGTCGCGACGCCGATCGCTGTGCTCACGGTCCTTGTCGCGGCGATGGTCGTCAGTTGGGATCCACCCGCATCATCGGTTGCCTACGCCAACGCCTCCATCGACGAGTTCAAACCGCGTGTCATCGACCTCGCGCAAACCCCGACGCCCGAACCGCATGAAACCTCATCGACCACTGTTTCACTCGCTGCATCACCCGCCGTACCCGCGCCCAGAACGGTGATGATCATCGGCGACTCCGGGATGACCGACCTCGAGCCTGCACTCGCCGCGGCCTACAGCGCGATGGGTACCCATCGCCTCATACTCGACGCACGGCCCGGCTTTGGGCTCACGTCACTCGCAGGGAGCCAGTGGCGTCGCAGCTGGAGCGACCTCGTCGAAACCAACCGCCCGGAAGTGATCGTCAGCATGTTCGGCAAATGGGACTTGCCATGGTTACGCAGCAACGGCGACGGAGCCTACGCGGCGCTCGTCGACGAAGCGGTCACCATACTTACCGCACACGGTGCGCGTGTGCACTGGCTTGGCATGTTGCCAAGTAGTGCCGACCCGGATCGACCCGCGAATCGTATCTTCGAACGAGTGGCCGCACGTCACCCGGACACCGTCGTCTACGACGACTTCGAAACCGTCCTACGTACCGGGGAGGTTGCCACCTCCACGCGTACGCCGATGCCGGTCTACGGCCGAATCCGCACCCTCGACGGGCTGCGTCTGCTCCTGCGCAAGCCCGACGCGTGGCACCTCTGTCAAGAGGGGGCGCATTTGCTGGCCGCGGCCGTTGCTGCACGCGAGGCTGACCTTCTGTGGGCGCCCGCCGCTCCCGAGACGTGGATCCAGGGGACGTGGCGACACGACAATGCGTATCAAGATCCGGTCGATGGATGCGACCCGCGGGCGGCGGGAGCCGACAAGTAGCCGCGCGACGTCGCCAGGCGCGCGGTCTTGAGTCCCGAATGGGTGGCCCAAATCGGCCGGGCCGGATGCTCCGGCGATTACCCTGCCGGCATGAGGGTCCTTGTCGTGTCCACCGAAGGCGCCGGGCACTTCACGCCGCTGGTGCCGATCATCGGTGCGCTGCAGGCCAGGGGCGATGACGTGGTGGTCGCGTCGGGGCCAAACGCCGAAGCGATGGTCGACAAGACCGGGGCGCGTTTCGCTCTCGCGGGTCGCAGCCAAGGCGAGTGGATGGCGCGACTCGCCGCGAGCATGCGCGGCAACCCCGGTGACGGGCTCGCGCCCGAGCGCATCTTGCACTACTTCCTGCCGCGGGCATTCGGTGAGATCGGCGTCGACGAGATGATCGACGACGTGGTGCGGCACGGTCGCGAATTCGCTCCCGATGTGGTGCTTTTCGAGGCGTTCGCGCTCGCCGGGCCTCTCGCCGCCGAGCTCCTCGGCGTGCCCGGTGTGGCTCATACGTTCGGGCGGTTGCCGCCACCGGAGACCGTGGAACTGGCGAACGATGCGGTCTCGCCGATCTGGCGATCGTTCGGACTCGAGGCGCCCGGGTGGGCCGGCATGTACCGCCACCTCACCATTCAGATCTGCCCGCCATCGCTCGAGCACGGGGCCGTGCCGGTCGGCGACACCCTGCACCTGCGTCCGGCACCCCGCCCGACGGGCCCACGAGTGTCCGCCGATCGACCGTTGGTGTACGTGACCTTCGGAACGTTGTTCAACGCCGATCTCGCATTGTTCCGGCTGGCGCTCGACGCACTCGCCGACGAGCCGGTCGACATCGTGATGACCGTCGGTCGCGATCAAGACCCTCGGGAGCTCGCACCGGTTCCCGCGAACGCGCGCGTCGAACAATTCATCCCCCAGGCCGAGCTGTTGCCGTCGTGCGCGGCCGTCGTTCACCACGGCGGCGCCGGCACCACCTTCGGCGCGCTGGCCCACGGAGTGCCACAGGTGATCCTCCCTCAGGGTGCAGACAACTACGAGCTCGCGGCGATGTGCGAGTGCGCCGGCGCCGCTGAGGTGCTGCGACCCGACAAGGTCACTGCCGCGAACCTGGCCGCCGCGGTGCGCAACGTTCTGCGCACCGAGAGCTTCGCCGCGGCCGGTCGAGCGTGTGCCGCAGAGATCCTGTCGATGCCAGATGCCGCAGCCACCGCCGCGGCGCTGCACGCCTGGATCAACGGCCGGTGAGCTTCAGCAGGCATTGACTACCACGCAGACGGCCGGGCCCTTGGAGTCTCGGCCGTATCTCTCTGGCGTGGGTGAAGATGGTGTCGGAGGGGCGAGTCGAACCCTACCCCCACGCGCTGCAGCGGTCGGATGATTCGTCGCCGCGTGAACTGGGCTGCTTCGGTCCGGGCGCATCGGCAGTGCGAACCCGCATGCGGTCTTCGTCGAAGACCACGACGGTGCCCGATTCCAGATCGTCGCCCACCGCAGCGAGGTTGGCGAGGATGAGTGCCGCGATCTGCGCAGCGCGGCGGCCCGTCTAACGGCGGAGCAGGATCACCGACGGTGCCGACGCGTTCGTCCGTGCGAGCAACTCGCCGAAGTCGGTGTCACCCGAGACGATCACCCACCCATCCGCGTCCGCCAACGCGAACAGCTCCTCATCGCTCGGGCAGAACCAATTGGCCCTTGACAGCGCATGCCACGAGCGGCAGGGCCGAGCACCGTCACGACGGCCGCGGGTTGACGTGTTGTGACCCTCATCAGGGCCTCCGCTCGGCCCGGAAGGTCCCACGACGGCGCCGACGCCGGGATTCAATTCATCTTTGCGATGCGGCGTGCCCGCGCACATGTACGAGCGTCATGGCTTGGTCGAGGTGCCTCAACCCGATCGCCGGACCTCGTGTTTGTCGGCCGGACGGGCAAGCGGCGTGTCGGGCCGACCGTCGGTTGCCAGACCGAGGTCGCAGAGCTGGAGAATGCGTCGTGCGGCCCGCGACGGTGCTCGAACGACCAGCGTTCGAGACTCCCCCTTCAGGAGGGTCCGCGCGCGTGCGAGGACGCGCACGGTCGCGGCGCCCAAATAGGTGACCTCGCTCAGGTCGACGACGACCTCGGCTCGTTGGTCGGCGATCGCCCTGGCAACCAAGGCGCTCACGTAGGCGACTGTCGTGATGTCGTGTTCGCCGAGGAGGGCGACGACTGTCACGGGTGTCCGCAGTAGGGGCGGTGCTCAACAGGCGAGTCGCCAAAGGGGTTCGGGAGTTCGATGAGTGCCACCGTTTTCTCCTGATGGCGCCGTCGAGAAACGACGCGTTACCAGGGTCCGGAGTAGCGCTCCCGAGTCGAACAGATGTCCAGCTCGACACGTCGAGGGATGTCATCGTGTCGTGCAACACACGCCCAGAGGCGAAGGACACGGCAGCCTTCACGGTATGCGTGAACCGACGAAGCGACGATCGATTGCGCAATGACCGACGGTTGAGCACGCACCGGACGGGGCATGGGTTGGACATCGAGCGAAGCAACCGCCGAGTCCGTCGACCACGGCCCCGGCCGAACCGAGAGGCGTCGCATTGAAGAACGTCTGGAAGGGCCTCACCGTCGGAGCCGTCGTCGGTGCCGCGGTGGGAATCGCGCTCGACGCGGTCTACGCCGCAGGACGAGACGCCACCGAGGTGGCGGCTCGTGCCCGAACCGGCGCCAAGCACCTTGCGGAGGCGATAGATGTGAGGATCAACGAGGCGTGACCCGGTGAGATCGTTCCACGGCCTTGATCAATCCCATGAGAGCGACCTGCTCGCCACCACCACCTTCGCCCGCCGCACCTACGAGTCCGACCTGGGCCGAGGCATCAACCGGTTCCGGTCGGTGGAGTACTCGCTCAGCGCCACCCTGATGGTGCTGTTGATCGCGTCGTACAGCGGCATCACCGACATAACCGCAGTCGTGGCCATCGCCGGCGCGAACATCGC
>JANMVY010000259.1:0-4692 GCA_031393535.1 Actinomycetes bacterium
TCGACCGACGACGTCTGCCGGTTCGGCGGTGACGAGCTGCTGATCGTGCTGCGCGAGAGCGCGGAGAGCGAGCTGGCGGCGCGGGTGATCCTTCAGCGGTGGCAGGCCCAACAGCCGCCCGTCACTTTGTCGGCCGGGCTCGCGGTGTGCCGCACCGGTGAGCGGGGTCGCGCGACGCTCGCCCGCGCCGACGAGGCGCTGTATGCGGCAAAGAATGGTGGCCGCGACCGTCTTGCCGTGGGGAGCGATGCGCATGACAGCGCGCCACGCGGCTGATGGGCACGACGCTGTCGGCATCCGTGGAGCGGTGCGCTTCGCGTCCACGCCGTAGCCCAACGGTCGGGGGTGTCCGCTCAGAGCGCGTCGACGAACAACACCACGGCGAAGACGAAGAACGTGACCGAGGCACCGACCTTGACCGCACGTTCGGGCAGGCGTGCACCCAGTTGCCGACCGACCACGATCGCGAGCCCGTCCGCGGCAACCATCCCGATGGTCGAGCCGAGCCAGGTGCCGATCACCCCGTGGTTCGTGGCCAGGGTGATCGTGGCGAGCATCGTCTTGTCGCCGAGCTCGGCGAGGAAGAACACCAGACCCACCGCAAGCACAGTGTTGCGTGCCGGCCGCTCGGCGCGTTGACGTTCCTGCTCGGTGAGCTTGTCGCCTCGCAGTGTCCATAAGCCAAACGCGACAAACGCGAGTGCCGCCACGATCGTGATCGGTCGCGTCGGCAGCGCGGCGCCGAGCACCGCGCCGACCGCGACCGACACCGCATGCACGATTCCGGTCGCGATCGTGATGCCGATGAGCACCGGCCCGGTGGGAAACCGTGTGGCGAACGCGAGCGCCATGAGTTGGCTCTTGTCGCCGAGCTCGGCGACAAAGATCACCCCGAAGCTCACCAGGAACGCGGTCAACATGCGTGCTTCTCCTCGGTCCGCACCAGGATGAAGCGCTGTGGGGCAGCCTTCGACCCGGCGCAATGGCTGCACCACGTCGAAGGTCTCGCCCGCCCGGCAAGCCGGGCTCGTCCGACCGGGCGTATTCGCCAGCGTGTCGATCGGTCGATTCGGGGCTACTCCCCTTCGTGTCAGCAGGCTAGCGCGAGTGCCGCACACCTCCACGTGACCCCGTGCTGCGCTATTCGAACACCTTGGCGAGCCGCGCGAACGCATCGGCGATCTGATTGGTGGTCGACGCGGCGAGCGACCACCTCAGGTACGGCGCGTCGGCCTCGGCGCAGTCGCGGTCGGTCGGAGAACAACGGTGCGCGGATCGCGCCACGACGCGACAGGCCGTGCAACGATGTCGCGATGGTCAGGGCGTCGGCGTTGTGGTGGGGTTCGCTCGAGGGTGCCGATCTCGAGACGCTCATCGCGTGCGCCGGTCGCGCCGGATTCTCCGAGATCTCGACCACGCCCGCCATGTACTTCGCCGCGCACGAGCGTGGGCGAACCGATCGTGAGCTGCGCACGCTGCTCGACGCTCACGGCATAGCGGTGACCATCATCGATCCGCTGCTGCGGGGGCTGCCGGGTGCGTGCACCCCCGAACGTGTGGGTCGACGTTGGCGTTCGACGTTCGAGCATGACGAGGACGACTGTCACCGGGTCGCCGACGCGCTCGATGCCACGATCGTGAACATCGCGCACTTCCTCGGCGCGCCGACGGAACTCGACGAGCTGGTCGATGCAGTCGGGGCGATCGCCGGCCGGGCCGCAGCACGTGGTCGCTCGATAGCCGTCGAGGCAATGCCAGAAGGGGCGATCCCTGATGTGCGCACCGCGGCGGCGATCGTGCGTGGCGTCGATCATCGATCGTGCGGACTCACCGTCGACACATGGCACTGGTGGCGCAGCGGCGGCGACCTGGCCGAGCTGCGCGACCTCGATCCGGGCAGCATCTTTGCATTGCAGTTGAGCGACGCGCTGAACGACGCCCGGGCGACAACGACCGCACCGCCGTCGCGCGATCGATTGCTGCCCGGCGCCGGAGATGTTCCGCTCGTCGAAGTCGTCCGGGTCGCGCGCGCGAACACACCGTCGGTCCGGGTGGGGCTCGAGGTGTTCGACCGTACGGTCGGGGTGCGGCCGTTCGACGAGTCGGCCCGCGCCGCCGCGGTCTCGGTCGAGGCGCTCGAACAACGGGTCGCCGATCCGACGAGATGATCTGACCGCATGGCCGCACACTGACCCGATCGATAATCGCGCGGATCGCGATCGACTCGGCCGGGTTCCGCGTTCGTTCGCGTCGGTGCGCTATGTCGCGCTGTCGTGCACGATCCGGCCTGCCTCGAGTGTGACGGTTCGCGTAAGTCGCACGCGTTCGAGCAGTGCGCGGTCGTGGGTCACGAGGAGTACGGCGCCACCGAACGCGTTGACTGCGATCTCGAGTTGTTCGATCGCGGCAAGGTCCAGGTGGTTGGTCGGTTCGTCGAGCACCAACAGGTTGGTGCCGGTGGCCATGAGCAGTGCGAGCAGGGCTCGCGTGCGTTCGCCGGGCGAGAGGTTCGCAGTGTCACGCAAGACATCGTCCGCGCCGAGCGCGAACTTGGCGAGCAGGGTGCGGCACTCGCTCACCGTCATACCGGTCGCGCGAAGGAACGCGTCGAGCAGCGGGCCTTCGCCGGTGAGCCGTGCCCGCGCCTGCCCGAGCTCGCCGACGACGACACTGGCGCCGAGATGTGCCTGCCCCTCGTCTGGTCGGATCCGACCGACTATGAGGTCGATCAATGTGGTCTTGCCGCTGCCGTTTCGTCCCCGCAAGGCAACACGCTCACCCTGGCCGATGGTGAGGTCGATCGGCCCTAGGGTGAAGTCATCGCGGTGCACCACCGAGCTGGTCAATCGTGACACGATCGAACCGCTCGGCGGTGCCTCGCCGAAGCTCAGGTGCAGCTGCCATGCCTCACGTGGCTCTTCGACCTCGTCGAGCCGTTCCATCGCCCGCTGGGTGCGCGCCGCTTTGCCCGCCAGCTGTTCGCTCTGGTCGATCTTGAACGCCTTGGCCAACTTGTCGTTGTCGTCGGGCTTCTTCTTGGCCTTGCGCAACCCCTGTGATGCCCACTCGCGCTCACGCTGGGCGCGTTGTTGCAGCGTCGTGCGCTTGTCGGCGTACACCTCGTAACGCTCGCGCGCGTGCCGTGCCGCGAGATCGCGTTCGTCGAGGTACGCCTCCCATCCGCCGGCGTACAGGGCGAGCTGATGCGAGAACTCATCGAGCTCGGCCACGTGGGTGATGGTGCGGCGCAGGAACTCGCGATCGTGGCTCACGAGCACGACCGGGCCGGCCAGTCCGATGAGCCATCGCTCGAGTCGCTCCAGGCCATCGGCATCGAGGTCGTTGGTCGGCTCGTCGAGCAGCACGATGTCGAACCGGCTGAGGAGGAGCGCGGCGAGACCCGCGCGCGCGGCCTCACCCCCCGACAACACGGCCATCGGTCGATCGAGGAGCTGCTCGGCAAACCCGAGGTCGGCACACACCTCGCTCACGCGGGATTCGAAGTCGGCTGCGCCGATGGCGAGCCATCGTTCGAGGGCGTCGGCGTAGCGGTCGGCCGCGCCGGCGAGTCCGTTCGCAAGGTCGCTCGTCGCCGCGTCGAGCTCGTCCTGCGCCAGGGCGACGCCCGCGCGTCGGGCGAGGAATCCGCGCACGTGCTCGCCGTGGCGACGCTCGTGCTCCTGGGGCAGATGACCGACGATCGCCGATGGCGGCATTGACTCGACGGTCCCCGAGTCGGGCGACAGCGCGCCCGACAGCACCCGTAGCAACGTCGATTTCCCAACGCCGTTCGGGCCGACGAGCCCTACTCGCCATCCGGACAAGACGGAGAGCTCGACATCATCGACCACCCGCTCGCGCCCGAACGACAGCGTCAACGCGCGCGCGTGCAGCGAGATGTGTCGAGCGCGGGAGGCCGAACGTGCAGACACCGAGAACCTCGACGATGGATGGGTGGGAAACATGTCCGGCGACGACGGCCGCGCAACGCGCCGAATGTGCACTCAGGGTGCCACGGCGACCTAGCGTGCGCGTGACCGGGCGCCGCATGGCGCAGGCTCGCGCTCGCGGTGCGATCGGAGTGGCAATGATCGATGTCCACGCAGTGGCCAAGTCGTTCGGTGACGTGCAGGCGCTCGCCGGCGTCGACCTGCACGTCGACCAGGGTACGGTGCTCGGCCTGCTCGGGCCGAACGGGGCGGGGAAGAGCACATTGGTGAAGATCCTCGCAACGCTGTACGCCCCCGATTCGGGCCACGCCACCATCGCCGGATTCGACGTGGTTCGAGACGCGGTTGCCGTGCGGTCGATCATCGGGCTTGCCGGGCAGTTCGCCGCGGTCGACGACCTGCTGACGGGCCGCGAGAACCTCGAGATGGTCGGCCGGCTCTACCGCCTCGGGCGACGCGAATCGGCCACGCGTGCGGTGGCCGCGCTCGAACGGCTCGGGCTCGCCGATGCCGCCGACCGGCAGGTGAAGACCTACTCGGGCGGAATGCGTCGCCGCCTCGACCTGGGGGCGAGCCTCGTGGGTCGGCCGCGGGTGTTGATCCTCGACGAGCCGACGACCGGGCTCGATCCGCGCACCCGCCTCGACCTGTGGGCGTTCATCCACGAGCTCGTGGTCGAAGGCACCACGCTGCTGCTCACCACCCAGTACCTCGAGGAGGCCGATCATCTCGCAAAGCGCAT
>JANMVY010000327.1:0-1722 GCA_031393535.1 Actinomycetes bacterium
GCCATGCGAACGAGTCGATCGTGGTAGCGACTACGTTGCGCGTCGACGTGCGCATCGTCAGCGAACGCCGCAACGGCGGCGGCCTGCACCGGGCCCGGCACCATGAGCCCGGCGTGCTTGCGCACCTCGCTCAGGTAGTGCACCAGCCCAGGGTCGCCCGCATAGAAGCCCGCTCGTGCGCCGGCCAGGTTCGACCGCTTCGACAACGAGTGCACGGCGACGACGCCCTCGATACCCGATCGCAGGATCGTACGACCCGGCCCGGCCCAGGTGAACTCGATGTAGCACTCGTCGCTGAACACCGGAACCCCGCGTGCCCGACCCCACGCTGCAGCCGCGTCGAGATCATCGAGGCCACCCGCCGGGTTGCCCGGCGTGTTGACCCACAACGCGAGCGCCCGCGAGGCGTCCGCGTCGTCGATGCGCGAAAGATCGATGCGCCACTGGTCGTCGACCGGCACGGCGACCGAACGACAGCCGCCCAAGATCGCCCCCATCTCGTAGGTCGGGTAGCCGATTGCGGGGTACAGGATCGTGTCGCGACTCGGATCGCGCAGGTGCAGAAGTTGGGGCAACAGCGCGACGAACTCCTTGGTGCCCACGCACGCCGCCACGTGAGCCGGCGCAACCTCGGCGCCGAAGCGACGGGCCAACCACGCGCCGGCCGCCTCGCGATAGCCGAGCGACCCGATCGACGCCGGGTACGCGCGCTCCGAGTTCGATCCGCCCAACGCGGCGATCACGCCCGGCGGAGGTGGGTCGCACGGATTCCCGATCGACAGGTCGACACAACCACCCTCGTGCGCGTCGGCGAGTGGTTTGATCTCGTCGAGTCGGTCATAGGGGTACGGCGGTGGCACAAAGCCCGGGGTCGCGATCATGGCCGAGAATCTATGCCTCGCCGGTGCCGCCCATGTCCCGTGCCGTTTTCCTCCCCATGGCCGATCGCCGAACGAGCAGAGCCGATCGCGGATCGCCGCGTCGTCGACTCACAACTCGGAGGTGGGGACGACGAAGCGGCGCAGGCGGCCGACCGAGCCCGCTTCGAGGCGGGCCCGCACGCGCATGCCGTCGATCTCCGGCTGCTCGACGAGCACTTGGCCCTCGCGGTGCACCGCGGCGAGCATGTCGCCGCGGTCGAACGGGATGAACAGCTCGATGACGGTGGTCAGCGCCCGCACACGATCGCTGATCGCATTGCGCAGAGCGTCGATGCCCTCCCCCGTGTGCGCCGACACCGCGACCGACCCCGCGACACGCGACGCCCACCGGCCGGCCTCGTCGTCGCGATCGGCCTTGTTGAACACCACGAGCTCGGGCACCGAACCGGCTCCGATCTCGCGCAGGACCGAGCGCACCGTGTCGATGTTGCCCATAGGATCGGGGCCCGAGCCGTCGACCACGTGCACCAGAAGATCCGCGTCGACCACGACGTCGAGGGTGGTCTTGAAGGCCTCGATGAGGTGCGTCGGCAGTTTGCGAACGAACCCGACCGTGTCGGAGACGAACACCGTCTCGCCACCGGGCAATGCGAGCCGTCGAGTGGTCGCGTCGAGGGTCGCGAAGAGCCGGTTCTCGGTCAGCACGTCCGCGTTCGTGAGCAGGTTCAACAGGGTCGACTTGCCCGCGTTCGTATAGCCGACGATGGCCACCGCGCGATTCGCGGTGCGCTTGCGTGCCTTCGATTGCTCGGCCCGATGGCGCCGGATATCACGCAGGTCC
>JANMVY010000329.1:0-3428 GCA_031393535.1 Actinomycetes bacterium
GCCGGCAGACGGGCCCGTTCGTACAGGTAGCTCTGCACGTCGCGCCGGGTCCACCGATGCGACGCGATCGTGGCGGCGTGCTCGGGTCCGAGACCGATGAAGTACTCGCCTTGGCCGATCGGCGCGTTGTTCACGCCGAGGGTGGCCATGACCGACGCCGCCTTGTCGAGGATGGGTCCAGGCCGGTCGGTTTCCATGTCATGGAAGTTGTGCGGGTTCTCGCCGCAGTGCACCGTGATGGCTGACGGCGCGTCGATGCCGAGCGATCGCGGGTAGCTCTCCCACGGGCTCGCCGCGAGGTTCTCGGCCACGCAGTACGAGTATTTCGCGGGCTGTCCCTGCGTCGATGCATCGCCGGGTCCAGGCCGCGCGCCGGCCAGGTGGAGCAGCAACAACCGCACAGCTCGACCCGTGGTCGCGTTGGCACGATTACCCGGACCGAACGCGCCGAGCCCACCGTTGAAACCGGCCCGATCCGCAATCTCGCCATGCACGATCAGCAGCGGCGCGACCGGATGGGTGGTCGCATTGACGCCTCGCAGGTTGAGCTCGGGGCGACCGAGTGCACGGACCGCGGTGACGAGCACCGCCATGACATCAGAGCGACAGCCCGCGAGAACCGCATTGATGGCGACCATACGGCGCGTGCACTGGCCGAGCCGTGGTGGCAGCACGGCGAGGACCTCGTCGGGGTCGGTTCCACCGCACGCGGCCAGCATCGCGTCGACCCGCTCGAGGGTGGGCGGCACGAGCGGTAGGCCGTCGCCCCAACCGCGATCGTCGAAGAAGTCCATGACCGCCTCGGGCGAGGCATCGATGATCTCGAGCAGCTCTTCGGTCATGTGCGGTTCCCTCTGCACCTCGGACAGCCCCGATGCATGAGTGCCGTGCGTTGTCGGCGCGAGCAGCCACAACGCACGACACGCTGCTCAGAGTGCCGACTTCTCGAGGATGTGAATGCCGCAGGTGGAGCCGAGCCCGATGACATGGGTGAGGCCGACCTTCGCACCCTCGATCTGGCGATCGCCGGCTTCGCCCCGCAGGTGCGTGGTGATCTCGAATAACCCGGCCACGCCGGTGGCCGCGATGGGATGACCCTTCGACTCGAGACCGCCCGACACGTTCACCGGGATCTTGCCGTCGCGGTAGGGGCCGCGCTCATCGAGGAACTTGCCTGCGCCACCCCGCTCGCACAGTCCGAGGTTGTCGTAGTGCAACAGCTCGGCGGTCGCGAAGCAGTCGTGCAGTTCGACGAGGTCGAGATCTTGTGGATCGACTCCGGCCATCTCATAGGCCTGCTTCGCCGCATTGCGGGTGCAGGTGTTGACGTCGGGCAACGCCGCACCGCTCTCGACCCACGGATCGGTCGCAAGCACCGAGGCCACGATCTTCACCGCCCGACGCTGCACCTCCTTGGGCAACGAACGCAGGCGCTCCTCGCTCACGAGCACCACGGCCGCCGCACCGTCGGTGTTGGGGGAGCACATCGGCATGGTGTTCGGCCACGAGATCATGGGTGCGGCCTTGATCTCGTCGACGCTGAAGCGCTTCTGGTACTGCGACAGTGGGTTGCGCACCGAGTGCTCGTGGTTCTTCGCGCTGATCTTGTAGAAGTGCTCGACGTCGACGTCGTCATTCTCGTAGAGGTACTGCATGCCGGCCTGGGCGAACACGCCCGGCATCGTGAAGGTACCGAGGTGACCTTCGACCGGCATGACGCGACCGTCACGTCCGGATGGCGTGAACTCCTTGTTGGCCGCGCTACCTGCGCCCATGCCGAGCAGGCCCATCTTGCCCATCTGCTCGACCCCCACGGCAAGGCCCATCTGCGCTTCGCCGGCCTTGATCGACAGATACACGGTGCGCACCGCGGTGGCGCCCGTCGCGCACGCATTGGCGACGTTGAACACCGGAATGCCGGTCTGGCCGATCTGCTTTTGGATCTGCTGGCCGATACCGGCCGCGGCGTTGAAGAGCGAGCCCGCGCCGATGACATCCATGTCCTGGATGGTGACCCCGCCGTCGGCGAGGGCGCCGAGCGCGGCGATCGACGCGAGGTCGAGCACGTCCTTGTCGTCGTGACGCCCGAACTTTGTCATGTGAGCCCCGAGGACCCAGACGTTGTCGCCAGCCATGTCGAACTCCTTCGAAGGAACGGGGTGATCAGGCAGCCGGCGCGTAGCCGAACGCGACAGCCTCGGTGCCGTTGTCGTCGGTGCCGACGACGAACGTGGTGAGCGTGACCTTCATACCGAGTGCCACGTGCTCGGGATCGGGATCGGTGTCGACGATGTTCGCGGTGACGGCGCCGCCGCCGTCGAGCGCGACCGTGGCCGAGACGAACGGCGCCTTCACGCCCGGAGCGGCACGCTGCACGATGGTGAACGAGGTGATGACCCCCGTGTCAGCCAGCCGTGTGTCGACGAAGCCGGCGGCCGACCCGCATTTCGGACACGCGTTGCGACGCTCGAGGGACAACGCCCCGCACGCCGTGCAGGTATGCGCCGAGAGGTGCGGGCCCGCGTCGTCGAGCACGAGGTACGACACCAACGGAACTTGTGCGGCCATGCGGCTCCAGCCTCCAAGGGTTCAACGCGGTGCAACGCGGGTCAGCGCGGGTCAGCGCTGCGCACGAAGCTACCAGCGTCCGCGGTGCACCACGTCACCGACTCCGCGTCGGGCTCGACCCGACGAGCGGCCGGTGCGGCCCGATTCCGCCGCGATCCGGCCGATGGCGATCGTGCCTACCGTACGGACGTGTGCCGGGATGCCCAGCGCAGCTTTCACGACGACCTCGTGGTCGAAGACGCCGAAGAAGCACGCGCCGAGACCTTCGTCGACTGCGGCGAGCAACAGGTTCTGCGTGACCATGCCCGCGTCGACGAACCAGAACGGCACTGCCCACGCCTCGGCGCCGGCCCCGAGACCGGAGCGCAGCTTGTCGGGCTCGCGATAGCGGGCGACGTACGCCTTGGGATCCGCGCACACCACCACGAGTACCGGGGCATCGAGCAAGCCCGGCCAGGCGAAAGCGGCGCGACGGTCGGGCGCCAACGTGACATCCCAGTAGCGCGCGGTCTCCTCGGGGCCGTCGAGCACCACGAGGTCGACGCCCTGGGCGAACCCGGCCGACGGCGCGCGGTTCGCGGCGCCGAGCAGGCGCGCGACCACCTCGGGCTCGAGACGATCATGGTGCAGCGCGCGCACCATGCGCCGCTGCGCCAAGGCATCAGCGAGCTCCACGAGCGTGTCCCCCTGCCGTGGCGGCCCGGCGAGGGGCCCCGGAACCGCGCATGTCTCGGCGCTCGCGCTCAGGTGAGCTTGAGCAGATCTTCGGCCTTCGCCCAGCCGAACGCGATGAGCACGTCGCCCCGCACCATGTCGAGGTCGTCGAAGAAGGCCACGACCTCGGGCTTGATCTTTTCGGG
>JANMVY010000408.1:0-3260 GCA_031393535.1 Actinomycetes bacterium
GGACGACTGCCCCCGCGAGGGCACGACGCTCGAGGGCCTCGCCGGCCTCAAGCCGGTGTTCCGTCCCGACGGTCAGGTCACCGCCGGCAACGCCTGCCCGCTCAACGACGGCGCCGCGGCCGTGCTCGTGATGAGTGATACCCGGGCCAAGGCCCTCGGTCTCACCCCGCTCGCGCGCATCTTGTCGAGCGGCGTGTCGGCACTCAGCCCCGAGATCATGGGGCTCGGCCCAGTCGATGCGATCATGCAGGCCCTCGGGCGCGCCAAGCTCACCGTGGCCGACATCGACCTGTTCGAGATCAACGAGGCCTTCGCGGCGCAGGTCGTTCCGTCGGCCGACGACCTCGGCATCTCCTGGGACAAGCTCAATGCGAACGGTGGCGCGATCGCCATAGGCCACCCCTTCGGCATGACCGGCGCCCGCATCATGACCACGCTTCTCAACGGCCTCGACGACGCCGACAAGGAGTTCGGTGTCGAGGCGATGTGCGTCGGCGGGGGCCAGGGCATGGCCATGGTCATCCAGCGTCTGCGCTGACACCTGGTCGTTCTTAGTCGACCGCCACCATTCTTCGAACGAGGGGATTCACCATGGCGCAGGAGGATTCGGCGCAGGAGGATTCGGCGCAGGAGGATTCGGCGCATGCGGATTCGGCGCATGCGGATTCGGCGCATGCGGTGTGCGCGATCAGGGTGGAGCACGGTGTCGCATGGGTGGTCATCGACCATCCGCCCAAGCACCTCGTCGACGGCGGGTTCATGGGCGCGATCGTCGGGGTGTTGGACCGCGCCGAAGTCGACGACACGATCCGCGTACTCGTGTTCGAGAGCGCCGACCCCGACTTTTTCCTCATGCACGGCGACGTCGAAGGCATCATGCGCATGAGGAAAAACCCCGAGCCGGCGACCGAGCCGAACCCCGCCGAGGCCATCTTCGAACGGGTCCGGCGTTTCCCGAAGCCGACGATCGCAATGATCGACGGCCAGGCGCGCGGCGGTGGCAGCGAGTTCCTCTGTGCGGTCGACATGCGCTTCGCGGGGCCGCGTACCGTGCTCGGACAGCCCGAGGTCGCGATGGGCATCGTGCCTGGCGCCGGTGGCACGCAGTTGCTCGCCCGACTCGTCGGCCGCGCTCGGGCGCTCGAGATCATCCTGGGTGGCGGCGACATCATGGCCGACGATGCCGCGGCGATGGGCTACGTCAATCGCGTGCTGCCGAGCGCCGAGCTCCGTCCCTTCGTGACCGAGCTCGCGAATCGCATCGCCGCGTGGCCGCCGCACGCGGTGCAGGCCGCCAAAAGAGCGATCGACGCGGGCATCTACGCAACCGAGCCCCAGTACGTCATCGAGACGAACGAGTTCCGCGCACTCGTCAACGCGCAGCTTCATCTCGCGCCGATGCAGCGGTTCCTCGATGCCGGCGGCCAGACCCGCGAGGGCGAGACGACCCGAATGGACGCCATCATCGACGCGATGCGTGACCCCGGCGTCTGAGCCACCACGTCCTCCACCCGGGCATGGGCCGCGCGGTCACCGCGGTGTGAGCTCGGGCCACAATGTGAGCGCGGTGCCACCGAGGAACCGGGCCTGTTCGGCCGGTGTGAGCTGCGAACACGAGTAGCGCGCGAGCTCGATGATCTCCGCGTAAGGCTCGCTGTGATGTTGGGGATAGTCGCTCCCCCACATGAGGCGCTCGACACCGAACACGTTGCAGAGCCGTTCGAGCAACTCACGCGGGTCACGGTCGGCACGAAGCGCGGGTTCGAGCAAGGTGGTCGTGACCTTCAGATGGAGGTTGGGCACATCGGCCAGCCCGTCGAGCGCGCGGGTGTCGCCCAGCAGATCGATGAAGCCACAGTGATCGAGCGCCACGGGGAGGTCGCGGGCCATGGTGCACAACTCGCGGACGAGCGGCACCTCGCCCGCAAGAATGCACAACGCCACGCGCACACCCAGCGCGCGGCACCGCGCAAGCATGGCCGCGGTGGCAGGGTCATCGAGCCACGCCGGCGATGCCGGTGGGATGTTGAACAGCCGGGTGCCGAGCATGCCGCGTTCGACGGCCCAGTACTCGAGGCGATCGAGGCGCTCGGTCGAGCCCATGTCGATGATCGACACGTTGGCCAACCGATGGGGCGCGATCGTGCGCGCGTCTGCGGCGCACGAGTTGTCGAAGCCGTACGCACCCTTCGCCTGCACGAGCACCGCTCCGTGCACACCGGCTGTGTCCATTGCTGCGAGCAGAGCGGCCGCATCGACGGGGTGCTCATCGAACCACGGCATACGTGCGAGGTCGGCCGGGGGGTCCATCGGATACGCAACTCGGTCATGCGAGACGACGTGGGTGTGCGTATCGATGATGGTGACCGTGCTCACGTGTCCGACGCTACATTGCCGCGATGCCCGCCTTCGTCGCCGACCTCATCCAACGCGCGTGGGACATGAGCACGCGCTACGGGTCGATCACGGTGGGCACGCGCAAGGCCAGGCGGTTCGCTCGTTTCGGAGACGGCACCGTGTTGATGTTCCCGACCACCGCGCTGATGGGTGAGCAACGCATCGAGATCGGCGCACATACGCACGTCGGCCCGCTCGCCACGCTCAGCACGGGCATGCCCACCACCGCGCACCTGCCAGGGCCACCGATCCTCACCATCGGCGACCGGTGCTTGCTCGGCAAGGGCATCGGCATCGTCGCGCACGACCGCGTGGAGATCGGCGACGACGTCTTCACCGGACACCTCGTTTACATCACCGACCAGAACCACGGCTACGCAAGCCTTGCCGAGCCCATCGGCGTGCAGATGTGGACGAATGCGCCAGTGTTGATCGGCGCCGGGTCATGGCTCGGGCACGGCAGCGTGGTGCTGCCCGGATCGCACATCGGCCGGCACACGGTGGTCGCGGCCGGTGCGGTGGTGAGCGGCGAGTTCCCCGACAACGCGGTGCTGGCCGGCATCCCCGCGCGGATCGTGCGCCGCCACGACGGCGAGAACTGGGTGCGGGTACCTCGCCCCGCACCCTGACCTCGCCGCGAATCAGCGGGGCGAATGCCGCGGATGCGACAGCCGATCAGGCCTCGGCGGGTGGCTTCTCGCCGGCTTCGCTAGCAGCCGTGTCGGGGGCCGTGTCGGGGGCCGTGTCTGCGGTCATGGCCTCGGTCTTGCCCCCGGTCTTGTCCAGCTTGGCCGCAAGGTTGTCGACCTTCTCGAGCTTGTCGTGGTACTTGCCGTGCGTCTTTTCGTCGATCTTGTCGGTGA
>JANMVY010000430.1:0-6556 GCA_031393535.1 Actinomycetes bacterium
TTGCGCTGGGCGTACGAGCACGCAGCGGTCGTTCTCTGCCCGAGCCGTCTCGAAGGATTCGGGCTACCGGCGCTCGAGGCAGTGACCTTTGGTGCGCCGCTCGTGATCTCGCCCGACCCGGCGCTCGTCGAGGTGGCCGCCGACGCGGCGTGCGTCGTCCGACTTGACGACCCGCTCGGCTGGGTCGACGCGATCTGCGGGATCGCCGGCGCACGGTCGCCCGCTATGCGCACCGGCTCGCCTCGCACCTGGGATGATGTCGCCGCCGAGACCGTTGCTGTCGCATGCGCGCTCCACTGAGTGGTCCGCGGGTCCTGCACGTCTCGCAACCCACCGATGCTGGTGTCGCCGTGACAGTGCTCGGGTTGGTCGAGCATCAGATCGACGCCGGGTACCGCGTGACCCTCGCCTGTCCGGCTGCGGGGATGCTGGCCGCGCGGGCCGCGGCCGCGGGATGCGCGGTCGTGACCTGGAACGCCGGTCGTAATCCGGGTCCTGGTTTGGCACGGGAGTTCCGGTCACTGCGGCGAATCGTGCAGGTCACCCGACCCGATCTCGTGCACTTACATTCCTCAAAGGCCGGCCTCGTCGGCCGGATCGTAATCCGGCGCCGCGTGCCGACGATCTTCCAACCTCACGCGTGGTCGTTCCTCGCGATCGAGGGCCACCAGGCGCGTCTCGCGCGGGCCTGGGAACGCTTCGCCGTTCGGTGGACAGACTGGATTGTTGCGGTGTCCGAGACTGAACGGACCCTCGGGATCTCGGCCGGCATCGCGGCACCCACCCGGGTGATTCCAAACGGGGTCGACACCGCACAGTTCTCGCCCGTCGGTCTGGTGGAGCGTGCTTCGCGGCGCACGAACCTCGGTCTCACGGCTGGCGACGTGGTTATGTGCGTCGGAAGGCTCTGTCGCCAAAAGGGCCAGGACATCGCGCTCGACGCCTGGGATCGCGTGCACAGCCGGTTCCCCGATGCGACGTTGGTGTTCGTTGGCGACGGGCCCGACCGTGCCGCGCTCGAGGCACGGTCCCTGCCGTCGGTGCGATTCGTCGGTTCCACGAGCCTTGTCGCGGAGTGGCTGTCGGTGGCCGATGTTGTGATCGCACCGTCTCGGTGGGAGGGCCAGAGTCTCGTCTTGCTCGAAGCCTTGTCGAGCGGCGCATCGGTTGTCGCCAGCGATGTCGCAGGCGTGCGCGAGGCAATCCCGACGGGCGGGGGTGCGATCGTGCCCATAGGCGACGCCGCCGCGCTGGCGGACGCAGTCACGGCTCGCCTCGCTGACCCCGAGGTGCGAGCGAGCGAAGGGGTAGCGGCTCGTGTGGCCGCTCTCGACGCGTTTGCGTTCGGGCGCACTGCTGCCGCCACAATGGGACTGTACGCCGAGCTTCTCGCGGCCCATGAACTTCGCAGTTGCTCGAGGGGCGGTGGTCGCACGGGGAAACGTCGGCTGAAGCGTCCACTACGATCGTACCCTTGAGTCCTACGGCGTTGGAAAAGATGCAGCCCGCCGCGCCGATCGATCGGTCGACCCGGGCTCGGGTCTGGTGGGCCAACCCGTTGAGCCCGCTCGTGCTGATCGTGCTCCCGACACTGTTCTTCGCGTGGCGGATCGACGCCTCCGCGTACCTCGCACAGTGGAAGGAACCCAAGGTCTTGGGGTTCTCCGGATTTGCACGCGGCATCATCGCGCTCCTCGCGCTCGCGATCGGCGCGATAGCAATGACCGGTGGCCGATTTCGTCTCGCCGAGCGCGAACAGTGGCCGTTGCTGTCGTCGGTCTCGCGCCGTTCGCTGCGTCGTTCATTCTTTGTGTTCTACCGTCTCACCTGCTTCGCGTACGTGGTGTGGGCGGGCGCGGCGGTAGCACGCGGGCTGACGCCTCAGATCCTCGCCCGCACCGTGGTCTCCTTGAATAGTTTCAACGACGCGTTGAAGACCTACTTCGCCACGATCCCAGGCATCACGACCATGACGCAGTTCGCGATCTGCGTGGTGATCATCGGGCTGCTTCTCACCTGCGACGAAAAAGACCGAGCCATCACGCGGCGCGTGTACCTGCTGGTCGGGCTCGCCATCGTGCGGGCCTTTCTGCGAACCGAGCGGCTCGCGGTCGTCGAGCTGGTGGTTCCGTGGCTCGTGATTCGCTCGGCGCACCGGGTCGCGACGACCGACAGATCCGCTCGGCGGTTGATCGTTCGACTTGGTCCGATCTTGGCCCTACCACTGCTCCTCATCGGTTTCTCGCTGTTCGAGTACTCGCGCAGCTGGGCCTTTGCGCGCGAGACCACGAACGACACCTTCATCGAGTACTCGTCCTATCGGTTGCTCGGCTACTACGCGACGTCGTACAACAACGGCGAGCTGTATCGCCAAAACCTTACGGATGCGGGGCGCTTGCCCTACTTCACCACGCAGTTCGTGTGGGATGCGCCGATCATCAGCTCGCTTGTCACCTACGAGGGCGTCGTCGGTCGACCGCCGATCGGACCCCTGCTCAGTGAAAAGGCGAATCCCGAGTTCAACTCCGAGGGTGGGCTCTCGCAGCCGTACGTCGACTTCGGCGACGCGGGCGGCGCGTTGTACTTCCTGGCGTCGGGATTGTTCATCGGTTGGATGTATCGACTCTTCGCCGGGTCGCGCCTGATCGGAATGTTGTCTTATCCGATGATTTTTGTGAGCCTGCTCGAGATGCCTCGCTACTTGTATTGGAGCCAAGGGCGCGCCACGCCAGGCGCCATCGGACTTGGCCTCGCAGCATTTGCCGCCGCGACCAGCGCTCGCCGGGCCAGCTCAATGAGCCGCGCTCATTCCCCGGGTCGTGAGTCGGCCAGGCCCGCGAACGCGGTCCGGTGAACGACCAACGCGTCACGAACGGAGGTCCGTCACTGCGGCACGACGGAGAGCATCGGACAGGTCGGCCGTGATCGTACGCCAGTCGTAACGCGCGCCAACGAGCTCGGCCGCGGATCGAGCTAGCGCTTCGCCCTCGCGTTTGTCGCGGAGAAGACGAAGGCACGCCGTGGCCATCGCGTCGGGCTCGTCGGCAATGAGTGCGTGCACGGAGTCGATCACTGCGAGCCCCTCGCAGCCGACCGTGGTAGTGACCACTGGCACCGCGTGGGCGAACGATTCGAGGATCTTCGCCCGCGTCCCGCCACCGAAGCGGATCGGTGCGACGCAAAGGTGCGCCGCTGCGAGCTCGGGCTCGATAGACGCCACCTCGCCGACGACAGTCACGCCCTCGAGCGACGCGAGCCGGCGCACGCGTTCTCCGCCCGCGCGGCCCACGATTCGGAACTCGACATCGGGACGCTCGGCACGTATCCGCGGCAGGACGTGTCGTGCGAAGTACTCCACCGCGTCGATGTTCGGCCTGTAGGACATCGAACCCACGAAGACGACGACCGGATGTTCGGGGTGCGGTCGACGTCGGTACCCGGGACCCGGTGGGCTCGTGCCGTTCAAGAGCACGCGAGGCTGACCGCGCATTCGACGCACATCGAGCTCACTGCACACGAAGGTAACGGCCGTCGCCGCCGCGCGCTGTTCCAGGCGGCGCCAGCGGGCGATCTCGTCGCGTTTGGCCAATCGACGGACAGCGCACATCGACGCGCCGAGAGCAGCGAGCTCGTGCGTGACGAGGCTGCTCTCGAGGTTGTCGAGGTCGACGACCGCGAGCCGGGAGATCGGTGAGAACGCGGCACCGGCGATCATCTGCGAATCGAGATGGCTGTAGAAGACCACGTCGTATTCGCGGGTGGCGATGGCGACGGCGCCGACCATCGCCGCCCGTGTCCGCCGAAAATCTATCGCGGCGATTCTCCAGGGATGCCGGGTCGTCAGCCAGATCAGGAGCCTGAACGGCCGGAGATGCAGGTGAACTCGGGCATGCACCGGTTGACACGAAACACCGGGCACGCGGGCCGGCCGCACGTCGCCCAACTCAGTGGTGAGGACCACCCAGTCGAGAGACCCGAGGTCGGCCAGGGCACGCGCGACATTGGCGATTCGCTTTCGGTACCCGGTGTTTTCGGGCCAGCCGACCTCGTCCGACACGAACAAGACTCGCACGCGTCTCCCTCGTCGCCGACAGCCCAGCCGGGACTTGTCCGCGTGCGCACGGTACTCTACATCCTCGGAATGGAAGGCCCTGGCTGCCCGGCGGCCGTGAGGACGTGAGCGTGTCGTTGTCAGGACCAGGAGAACGAATCCTCAGCGCTGATGTCGCCGAGATCTTGGCGCTCGAGCAAGAAGCCACCGATCTCGACGCGACGTGGGTCTTCACCGCCCTTGCTCGGCACTGGAAGATCGCACTCCTGGTACCGGTGCTGTTCGCGCTCGCCGGGGTTGTCCTCGCGTCACGCAAGGACAAGGTCTACGAGACGTCGGCCTTGTTGTCGCTTCAGCCGTCAGCTGGTGAGACGTTCGTGTCGTCATCCACGCCCGGTTCGTCTGACCGAGACATCCAGACGGAGAGCCAGATCCTGAACAGTTCGCCCTTCAAGGCCGCCGTAGGAGCGAAGCTCGGTCGCCCGGCCGATGTCCGAGCGCAGACGGTGTTCAACACGAGCGTCATCAGCATCATTGGTCGAGGCGCCACTCCGGCGCGGGCGATCGAGATGGCCAACGCCGCGAGCGACCTGTACGTCGCAGAGCGCAGGCAGCGGGTGATCGACGACCTCGGTCGTGCCCAGAAGGCGCTCACGGACAAGCTCGGCGAGGTTCAGGCCCAGCTCGACGTCCTGAGCGTACGCGTCGCTGCGCTGCCGGCAACGCCCGCCGGGACGACACCGCCCGACAACGGTCTCGTTGCCCAACGGGCGGCTCTCCTCACCGAGACGTCGTCGCTGCGCGACCAGATCACCAAAATCCAGGTCGAAGCTGCGGTCACCACCGGGGGGGCCCGAGTCATCGCCCGAGCCCAGGACCCGGCAGCGGTCGTCTCGCCGCGTCCGGCGCGCGATGGGTTTCTCTTCGCGCTTCTCGGGGTGCTGGCGGGAATCCTGCTCGCAATCGTCGTCGAGCGCCGTTCGGGTGGCCTGGGTCACCACGACGAGCTCGCACGGCGCCTCAGCGGTGTGCCAATCCTCGCCACGGTGCCGCCGTCGGGTGGCATGCATCGCGGGGTGCTGCTGCTGGCCGCGTCCCAGAGCCCGTCGGCCGAGGCGATCCGCAGCCTGCGTACCTCGGTGCAATTCGTCGGTCTCGATCGTCCGTTGCGGCGCATCCAGGTCACGAGTGCGACCGACGATGAAGGAGCCACCGCCATCGCGGCGAACCTCGCGGTTGCGTTCGCGGGCGCCGGTCTGCGCGTGACGGTTGTCGACGGCGATCTCCGCATGCCGAGACTGCACGAATACTTCGGGGTCGAGGGCACGCGTGGCTTCACCACGGTTCTCGTGGGCCAGAGCGAACTCCAGGACGTGCTGCAGCCCGTGGCGATGCAGGGCTGGCTGCGGGTCTTGGCCGCCGGTCCGCGGCCGACCAATCCCTCTGAACTGCTGGCATCGGGCTATCTCCTCCGTCTACTTGCCGAGCTCGAAGACCGATGCGACCTCGTGATCATCGACAGCCCGCCCGTGCTGCCCTACACGGATGCCGCGGTGATCTCCACCTTCGTGGACACCACGGTGCTCGTTGCGTCGGCGCGCGACTCCAAGGTGAAGTCGCTGCACCAGGCACTCCGTACGTTGCGCGTCGTGGGCGCCCATTTGGCGGGTGTCGTCGTATCCGAGCTCGAGCCCCAACAGCCTTCTACATCATCATCTGGTATCTTTCGACGTTCATCAGTGCTATGAGGTAAATCTTGGATTTCTCACGGTCATTGTGCGTGAAATCGACCTGAACCGAGCAGCGGAAATCGACCATGCGACCAGCGAGAGTCCAACGAGTGATTCGGCGGTTCCGCCCGACGGGCACTCCGCGCGATGTGGTGCTCATGTACCACCGTGTCCGCTCGGTGGTCCACGACCCGCTGGAGCTGAACGTGTCACCCGCGAACTTTGCGGCGCACATGGAGGTTCTGGTGTCCTCGGGGATGCCGGTGGTCCCGCTGGAAGCCCTTCTCGAACCCGCACACCACGCGCGTGTCGCGATCACCTTCGACGATGGTTACGTCGACAACTTCGACGTCGCGGCACCGATGCTTCGCACGCACGGTTTCCCGGCCTCTTTTTTCGTCACGACCGGCGCCCTCGAGCCCTGCCGCGCCGAGTTCTGGTGGGATCGACTCGAACACCTCTTCTTCGCCGGACCAATGGCGGTCACGCACGTGCACGTCGAGGGCCGCGAGGGCCCCACGGTGCTCGACGTTTCAACCGAGGATTCGCGAAACAAGGCATACAAGGTCTGCAACGACGCGGTCGTCACCGCACCGCCGGCACAGATCGAGCGCTTCCTCAGCCACTTGATCAACCAGGTCTGCGGCCTTTTGCAACCGTGCGACGACCACGAGCGCGTCGGTAGGGAACAGTTGGCGGAGCTTGCGGGCGATGAGCTCGTCCACATCGGCGCGCACACTCGCGATCACGCGATGCTGACCGCGCTCGACGATGC
>JANMVY010000442.1:0-10871 GCA_031393535.1 Actinomycetes bacterium
CGAGTCGTACCCCTCGACCTCGAGTCGCGTGGCGAGCTCGAGGCCGCCGCTCTCGACGATGCGGCCATCGACGAGGATGTGCACGACGTCGGGCGCGAGCTCGTCGAGGAGTCGCTGGTAGTGGGTGATGGCGAGCACGCCGAGTTCGGGGCGATCGCGGCGCACTTCCTGCACGCCCTTCGCGACGATGCGGAGCGCGTCGATGTCGAGGCCGCTGTCGGTCTCGTCGAGGATGGCCATCGCGGGCTCGAGTATCGCGAGCTGGAGGATCTCGTTGCGCTTCTTCTCGCCGCCGGAGAAGCCTTCGTTCAGGTAGCGATCGGCGAACGAGCTGTCGAGTCCGAGTCGCTTCATCCAGTCCATGATCGAAAGCCGCAACTCCAGGATCGAGAGGTCGATGCCCTTGCGCGCCGACAAGGCTTGGCGGAGGAAGTTGATCACCGAGACGCCGGGGATCTCCTGGGGGTATTGGAACGCGAGGAACAAACCGGACTTGCCCCGCACGTCGGCGCCCCACGCGGTGATGTCATCGCCACGAAAATGGATGGAGCCGTGGGTGACCGTGATCTCGGGGCTTCCCATGAGCGCGTTGGCCAGGGTGGACTTGCCGGCCCCGTTCGGGCCCATGAGGGCGTGTACCTCGCCCGGCATGATCGTGAGGTCGACGCCGTTCAGGATCGGGATGTCACCCGCGCTGGCGTGGAGGTCACGAACCTGGAACAGCGGCGTCGCCATGGCGCAACTCTAGGACCCTCGCTCGGATTACCACTATCCCGGTAGTGTTAATTCGCCGGGTGCCGCGAGCCACCTCGCCGACGCTGTCGCGCGACCGCGGTGAGGCGATCAGCGACCCAGCAGGTCTTCTTTCCAGGCACGAAAACGCGCATGTCGCACGCCGCTCGGCCCGAGTCCGTCGCCTGATCCGTCGGCGAACAGCCGGAACGTGTGGTGATGGTCGAGGTCGTCGGCGTCGACCGCGACGTAACGGGCATCGGCACCCGTGGCCGGCCCGGCGCGCCACAGGAGCCACCGGCCGATGCGTCGCTTGTAGGCGATGAGGGGCGATCCGATGTCATCGCCGGCACGCAGGAGCGCGTCGGGCGCCTCGTGCCACGCCGTCGCCGGGATGTTGCGGTCGCGCGTCGGCGTCGCCGGCAGGTCTTCGGTGTGCACGCGAGTGTCGTCGACCGGCCTTTGGTCCGCGGGTAGCGCGTCGCTCATGGGCGGACGTTATCGGCCATCGGCCACCCTGGTTCAGCGCAGCATGTCGAGCGCGTGCGGGTCGCGCCGCACGTGATAGTCCCAACGGCGTCGCAGCACCGCGGGCAACTCGCGTACGAGGTGGCGAACGAACTGCGGGTTGCGGACCGCGGCGCGCGCCGCCTGCGCCAGCTGGCGCGCTTTCGCGGGCTCGACCACCCGCTGATAGGCGAGCACGGCGCGCAGATTGCGGCGGTTGCGCTGGAGGCTCGCTCGGTGCGTGTGCGTCAAGGCCGGCCGAGCGAGCACCTCGGTGCAGACGGTGAGCTTCGACTCCAGCACGGCCACCTGCGGGCTGCTCGTGGCCGAGGAACCACGTTGTACGTAGAAGTAGTGCGCGGTCGGAAGTTGGATCCATTTCGCGCCGGCGAGCATGCACTCGAGGTAGAGCAGGTAGTCCTCGCCCACGCGGAGCCGCTCGTCGTAGCGGATCGCGTGGGCCTCGAGGAACGCGCGTCGAATGATCGGCTGGGTGAGGCCGAGGCGGTACGCGGATGCTCCGCCGATCTCGCAGTCGATCAGACGGTCGAGATCGACCGGGGTCACGGTGTCGACGACGGATTTTGTGGAGCGCGCGAGCGTGGAGTACGGCTCGGTCTCTCCTTCGTGGACGAGCGGCAGATCGTCGTGCGCGAGATCCGCGCCCGCAGACTCCGCGGTCGACACGAGCACGGCCAAGCGATCGTCGGTCATCCAGTCGTCGGCGTCGAGGGTCGCGATCCAGGTACCGGTCGCGTGGTCGAGCGCTGCATTTCGCGCGAAGGAGACGCCCCGGTTCGCGCCGAGCTCGACGAGCCGTATGCGTGGGTCTTTCGTATACGTGCGCACGATGGCCGCGGTGTCGTCGCTCGAGCCGTCGTCGACCACCAGGATCTCGATGTCGCCGAGTGTCTGGCGTTGGCACGACTCGATGGCCGTGCCGACGAAGCCCGCGACGTTGAAGGCGGGGATCAACACCGACACGATTGGAGTCTTGCCCATCACCGGGCCAGCGTACGCAGTTCCTCCGCCCGAGTCACCGGCGGGTTGGGGCCTGGTGCGGGGTGGCCGTGGGAGGTTCGCTCCCGAGAGACGACTCGGCGGGGTCGCGCTCGGTCGCGTAGGCTCCACACGACACCACCGCGACCGGGCGACGGCCCGCTGTGCCAGAGGAGTTATCCGGTGAATTTCGCTTTCAGCGAAGAGCAAGAAGAGCTGCGTCGCATCGTCCGCCAGTTCCTGGAGGACAAGTCACCCGAGACCGCAGTGCGCGAGCTCATGGCCACCGAGAAGGGCTATGACGACGCGGTCTGGAACCAGATGGCCGAACAGATGGGCCTGCAGGGCCTCATCGTCCCCGAGGACTTCGGCGGTTCGGGGTTTTCCTACGTCGAGCTGATCGTGGTGCTCGAAGAGATGGGCCGGGCGCTGCTGTGCTCGCCGTACTTCTCCACGGTGGTCCTCGCCGCGAACACGCTGATCCACTCGGGCGACGCTGCGGCAAAGGCCGCGTATCTGCCGGGCATCGCATCGGGTCAGACCGTCGCCACGCTCGCGTTCACCGAGGACAACGGCCGATGGGACGAAGCCGGCATCACGGCCACGGCGGTTCGTACGGGTGACGCCTGGGCCATCGACGGCCACAAGATGTATGTGCTCGACGGCCATGTCGCGAGTCTTGTGCTCGTCGCGGCGCGTACGGCGGCCGGCGTATCGTTGTTCGCGGTCGACGGCGAAGCGCCCGGGCTCACCCGCACGGCGCTCGCGACGATGGACCAAACCCGCAAGCAGGCCCGCCTCGAGTTCGCGTCGACGCCCGCCACGCTCATCGGCACCGACGGTACCGGCTGGACCGTGCTCGAGCGTGTTCTCGACCTCGCAGCGGTCGCGCTTGCGGCCGAGCAGGTCGGAGGCGCCCAGAAGTGCCTAGAGATGTCTGTGGAGTACGCGAAGGTGCGCGTGCAGTTCGGTCGCCCGATCGGCTCGTTCCAAGCCATCAAGCACAAGTGCGCCGACATGCTGCTCGAGGTCGAGTCGTCGAAGTCAGCGGCGTATTACGCGGGCTGGTGTGCATCCGAGCTCAACGACGAGCTGCCGTCGGTGGCATCGCTCGCGAAGGCGTACTGCTCCGAGGCGTACTTCCACGCGTCGGCCGAGAACATCCAGATCCACGGCGGCATCGGGTTTACCTGGGAACACCCGGCGCACCTGTACTTCAAGCGCGCGAAGAGCTCCGAGCTGCTCTTCGGTGATCCGACATACCATCGCGAACTGCTCGCGCAACGCATCGGCATCTGAACCGAGCGTTTCGTGGCCGTTGCACGACGTTGCCGGCTGACGGGGTGACCACATGTTGATCTTCCTCCTCGTGTTCGCGGGGATCGGTGTGTTCGTCACGGCGGCCGTTGCAGTGGGCGCAGCGGTCAGTCGCACCGCGGCCCAGCCGCCGACCGCAGTGCTCCAACTCGACGACGCGATCGAATGGATCGCCGACCGCCTGCCCTTCGAGGTAGCGGCCGAGATCAGCCACGATGACGTTCGTCGGATCTTGCTGTGGCAGCTCGATTTCTTCGAGACGATCGGGCTCGCGTCCGAGCATGGTCAGGAATTGGGTGGTGAGTCCGTTCCAGCCGACCATGGGGCGATCGTCGCCGATGAAGACGCCGCGATCGACTACGTCGTCGACCAGGCCGCGGCCGCTGAGGTGGGTATCAGCGCACTCCACGTGGTGTGTGTGCTCGACCTCCAGATGCAGTACCTCCGAGACATCGGCGCGGTGGGGCGCGAAGTCGACATCGACCCTGCGGCCTGAGCGCATCGGCCGACGTCGCGGTCTCATTCCCCACGTGGCGCGAGCCGAGCGGCGCCTTGGCGGCGGGCCCGGGTTATCGTGGGCCGGCCCACGCAGTTGAGCGAAGTCCGTCACCTGTCGCGCTTGCTCCAAGGAGTTCGTGGCATGTCCCGTCCCACGCGTTTCGAGCACTTCCGCTGGCTCGGCGACAAGCGCACCCAAATCGTGTACGACCTCGACGCCGTGACCGATCACCAGGTCATCGACGAGCTCCTCGTGAGCGAGCAGTACGCGTCCTTCGGGCCCGACACGCTGGCCGAGGCACGCAACCGCGGCTACCGCCACCGTTGCATCTGAGCATGCCGCGCCCGACGCCCGTGCGCGAATCGTGGCGCCCGGCGATCGCGCCGAGGTGGTTGCGATGACCCCGGCTCGCGACCCGGCTGCCATCTCCTATGGTTTCGAGGCCAACGGTGTGCGGCTGACCGGTCATCTCGCGCGGCCCACGACCGGTGGTCACTCCGGGTTGCCCGGCGTGATCATCGCTCCGGGGTACCCGTCGGGTCCCGACCGCGGGGTCACGGCCACCACAACCCACCCGGATCTCGCGGAGCGCATCGCGAACGACATGGGTTGGGTCGCGCTGTCCTTGAACTTCCGCGGCACCGGAGGGTCCGGAGGCGACTTCTCCCTCGACGGCTGGTTGGCCGATCTGCTTGCCGCGGCCGATCACCTGCTCGGCTCAGAGCGAGTGAACGGGGTGTGGCTGGTCGGTTTCGGTACCGGTGGGGCGTTGTCGGTGTGTGCAGGGGCCCGCGACCTTCGTATACGTGGGGTGGCCACCGTGGCCGCGCCGGCGGACTTCGACGACTGGTCGCGCCACCCACGCCGGCTACTGCTGCATTCACGCTCGATCGGCATCGTCGGTCGTTCTGATTTTCCGCAGTCCCTCGAAGGCTGGGCGCAACCGCTCAAGACGTTGCGGGCGTCGGCCATGGTCGTCGACCTGGCGCCGCGGGCGCTCCTCGTGATGCACGGCAGCGACGACGCGGTGGTGCCGATCGATGATGCTCGATCACTCGCACAGGCGCACGGCACAGCCGATCTCCGGGTGATTCGAGGGGCGGGTCACAACCTGCGCCAAGATCCCCGCGCCATGGCGGTCCTGCTCGGGTGGCTCGATCGTCAGCGCCGCCGCGTCCCCTTCTGAGGGTCGGGTCGACGCGAGTCGCCATCGGCTGGAACGGGGACGCCGTCCGTCTGGCGGCGGCGCGCCTGGGCCGGAAGGACTATTCCCACGCAGAGTCGTCATCATTCCGTAATCAGTCGTCGAAGGACGGATCCGGAAAATGGGCACTCGGACCTATGGAGAGACCCGGGTATTCACCGATAAATCATGAGGATGAGCACGGTTCGAGGGGTAGCTGGCCAAAAACCGTGATGTTCGTGGGTCTCGACTTCGGGCAGCGCTGTCACCTAAAGTGATCAACGTCTCGTGATCTCGTGGACATCGGAAATCGAGCAGAACGCATGGCTATGACAGGGCAAAGCGGATCGGCAGCACGGGCAGGCGGCTATGAGCTGCCCGCTGCGCCCCCCTCGGCGGCCTCGGCCGACGTGGTCTCGCTGCATGCCGTTCGCGCCGACGAACGTCCGAAGATGCGCACGTTCGTGCGTACGGTCGGCCCGTACGACCGTTTCTTCAAACGCGCGCTCGACCTCGTTGCCACGATCCTCCTTCTCGTCATTCTCGCCCCGGTGGTGGCGTCGACGGCGCTCACCGTGCGCCTCACGATGGGCTCGAAGGTGTTGTTCTTCCAAGAGCGCGTCGGCCGCGGCGGGCGCACCTTCCGCATGGTGAAGTTCCGTTCGATGCGCCACGATCGACGCGGCAACGTCCTGGTCGAGGACGAGATCGAAGATGACTGGGACGGCCGAGACCGCCGACTCACCCACAAGACCACTGCCGACCCACGCCACACCAAGGTGGGTCGCTTCATCCGCAAGTGGAGCCTTGACGAGCTTCCGCAGTTGTTCAACGTGTTGCGCGGCAACATGAGCCTCGTAGGCCCCCGGCCCGAGCTCGTGCAGGTGGCGATGCGCTATGACCTCATCGATCACCCACGACATCTGGTGCGCCCCGGTATCACCGGACTGTGGCAGGTATCGAAGTCGCGCGGCAACCTGTTGCACGAGAACGTGCACATCGACGTCGACTACGTGCGCAGGGTCACGTTCGTCGGCGACTGCAAGATCTTGTTGCGCACGTTCCGCTCGGTCGTCAAAGTCCGCGGCAGCTGAGCCTGCAGCGCGGCCGTTAGCCTCGACCTCGTGTCGACGGTAGAACCGATCCCGCTGCGCATCTTGGTCGTGTGCACCGCGAACATCTGTCGCTCACCAATGGCCGGCGCACTGCTCGTCGACGCCTGCGCGCGCCGCTCGGTGTCCGTTTCGGTCTCGAGTGCGGGATTCCTGTTCGACGGCCATCCAGCGAGCGCGACGACTGTCAAGGTGATGCACGAGCGCGGCATCGATCTTCGTGCGCACCGAAGCCGCCTCGTCACCGCTGACCTGATCGCCGCGGCCGACCTCGTGCTCACGATGGAACGGCGCCACGCGCGCGACCTGATCGTCGAGTTCGGGCGCGCGGACATCGTGCACACCCTCAAGGGGTTCGCGACAAGCGTGTCCTCGCTGCTGTTCGGCGACGGCGGCAACGCGACGCAGGCGGATGACTCGGTCGTGGTCGATGTATCGACGCTGGTGCACGCGGCCGACCACATACGACCAGCCGATGCGCTGCTCGGTGACGCACGACCGGACGAAGTCGCCGATCCCCATGGCCGGTCGAGGCGAGCGCATCGCAGGACGGCCGATGAGATCACCGCGGCGGTCGAGGCGATCGCCGTGGTTCTCGAAGTTGCCGGTGCGCGAGCGATTCGATGAGCAAGGGCCGTGTGGTGCAAGTGTTCTTCGTGGTCGCGAACCGCGGCGGCGAGCGTGTTGCAGCACAGCTCACGCGCGGACTCGTCGAGCGCGGGTATGAGTCGATGTCGGTCGGCATCTACCGGAGTGCGGTACCGAACTCCGACACCGCCGACTTCGTTGTGCTCGCTGATCGTCGTCCCGGTCTCTTGGCCGTGGTACCGGTGTGGTGGCGGCTTATGCGGCTCTTGCGTCGTGAGCGCCCGCGCGCAGTGATCTTGCACACCCAGGTCGCGGGGCTTCTCGGTGCAACCGCGGCGATCGTGGCGCGGATTCCGTCGCGCGTCGTCATCCACCACATCAACGTGGGGGTGAGCGGGCGGCTGTTCCGGCCGATCGAAGCAATCGCGGGCAGCCTCGGGCTCTACACCCACATCGTCTTCGTGGGGACCGCGATCCGCGCGGACGTCGACCATTTCCCGAAGCGGTATCGCACGCGTGCGCGGGTGATCCCGAACGCAGTCGAGGTGGCGCCGCGTGTCGATCGCGCCGCCGTACGTGCCCGTTTCGGCCTCGCCGCCGACGCGTTCGTTGTTCTCGCGGTCGGCGCGCTCACGGATCAAAAGAACCACAAGGTGCTCGTGCAGGCACTGGGTTCGGTACCCGAGGCCACCCTCGTTCTCGCGGGCGACGGGCCGTTGCGAAACGACCTCGAGTCGCTCGCCGTGTCGACCGGCGCACGCGTGACTGTGCTCGGTCACATTCCGCCCGATGACGTGCTCGAGCTCTACGGGGCGGCCGATCTCTACGCGATGCCGTCGCGCGCCGAAGGGCGTTCGCTCGCGTTGCTCGATGCGGTGTCCTCGGGATTACCGGCGATCCTCTCCGGCATCGGCCAGAACGTCGAAGTCATGGGCGATTCGGCTCGGTATTGCCCCACTGACGACGTTGCCTGTTGGGCCCGCGGCATCGGTGAGCTCGTACGCGATCCTGCGGCACACGCGCGTCTGCAGGCTTCGTGTGCAGCGCACGACATCGGTACCGTCGCGGACGTGATCGACGCGTACGTGGCCTGCATCGAGCGTCACTGAGCGGTTGGGTCGATCACCGCGCGGCCAGTAGCGGGGGCACGGGCGTTTGGTGGTGGGCCTCTCGGCGAAGCAGCAACCACAGCGCGACCACCGAAAGCACTTCGGACACGATCGTCGCCGCGGCGGAGCCCTTCCAATCGAAGCGCGGGATGAGCGCTAGGTTCAACGAGATGTTGAGCAGCGAAGCGCCGACCGTGACGAACAGGCACGCCTTTTGCCGGCCGAGGCCGATGAGGGCGTTGAATGCGTACATCTGCAACGCGACGAGGAACGGCACGAAGGCGAGCCATTGCGTCGCGAGCACGGCGGGCTGCCACTTGTCGCCGAGGAGCCATGGGAGCAGCGGCGCGCATGCGACGATGACGAGACCACCGGCCAGCGTGAGCCCACCGCCGATGGCGGTCGTGCGCCGCGCGAGCTTGTAGGTCTCACTTGGGGATTGCTGACCATTGCGGAAGAACCGGGCGAACGTCGAATCGGCGAGCGCGCGCACGGGAACGTACAACGGCGTGATGACTCGGTACGCAAGGCTGTACAGACCGGCTGCCTCGGTCTTGTTGAACGAGAGCAACAGTGTCTTGTCGGCATCGTTCTTCAGGTAGCTGGCACCGATCGTGAGTGAGAACGCGAGGCCGCTGCGGATGTCCTTCACACGGGCGAGGCCGGGTCGGGGCGAGAGTTTCAAGACTCGATGCAACGCAACGACGGTGAGCACGGCTCCCAGGAGGCTTGCGCTCATGTGGAAGTAGGACCAGCCGGCGAGCGTGGGCTGCGGGGTGACGGTGAGGTACACGATTGCCGCGATCAGACGAATACCCCAGACGGCTGCGACGACCTGTGCACCGTTGGCCGGTCGTTCGAGCGCTTGCGCGCAGAACCGACCCGTGTAGGTGATCTGGGTGAACACCAGCTCACCGAGCGCGAGCGCGACGAGTACGCGAATTGGTACTTGCGGCACGATCAGCCATCCCGTTGCCAGCACGAACACCAGGCCGACGAGACCACCGAGTACGACGGTGGTCCACGCGCGACCCGCCTCGACGTCGGGATCGCCTCCTTCGCCGGCCACCCGGCGCACGAGCACATAGCCCATGCCCACGGTCGTGAACGGCGAGATCACGTTCATGAAGGCGACCGTTCCCGCGAACACGCCGTACATGGTCTTGTCGAACGCCCGGCCGATGAGGACCAATGTGATGAGCTGGCTGGCCATGCCCGCGAGCTCGGTGATCATCGTCCATCCGGTGTCGCGAAAGAGCTTGGTGCTCGTAATGCGTTGCAGACGCCCCCGGAGTCCGTCGGGCCCCTCCCATGGTCTCGCGGCGAACGTCGCGACGACGTCGCCACCGTGGGAAAGTTCGGGAGTCGCCTCGTCGACAGGTGGGCGCGGTGGGCTCATGATTCAGGTGGGTGGTCGTTGGACGGTGAAGCTTCTTCGTGGCTGCGCGGCGTCGGTGTGCATCGTGGCCTGGATCGGTGGCTGCGAAGTCGTCTCGATCGTTGCGATGTCGACCGCTCGGGAGCCGAATTCCGCGGGCTCGTGCGGCGCGCTCGGGCGGTCCGGGCGCGAGATCCGCGGTGCGATGAGTCTTCCTTCGTCGCGATCGCGTGCGCACAGCACCACGGCCACGACCAACATCGTCCACCCGAGGTCGCGTCCGAGCACGCCCTTCTCGGTGACCGATTGCAGCAGGACCAAGCTCAGGTACGCAAGGGGGAAGAGCCCGAGGATGTTCGGCTGACGTCGTACGGTACCGACGGCGCGAAGAAGTGCACGAAAGAAGACGATGAGGAACAGGAGGGCGCCGACGATGCCGACGTTCACCAGGAGCTCGAGCACCGCGTTGTGCGCGTCGGGCGGATTCCACACGTTGCGTTGCAGGACGTATCGGGCCGGTCCGTCGTTGCCGCCGGTCCAAAAACCCGACCAACCGAACCCGAGGAGGGGGCGACGTCCGATCTCGTGGATGACATCGCCCCAGAGCTTCGTGCGCCCGGTGAGCGTCACGTCGCGCCCGAGTGACTCGCTGATAGGTCCAAGGTTCGTCGTGACGAAGGCGGCCGCCAGCACGCTGGTTCCAATGAGACCGAATGCCACGCCTCCGTACAGGGTCGCGTGCGCGCGGAGACCGGTGAACAGTGCCATGAGCACCATCAACAGGACGAAGCTCACGAGGGCTGTCTTGGAGTTCGCGCCGACGATCATGAGCACGTTCAACACCGCAAATCCCCAGTACGGCACGCGCCGCCGGGGGAACGCCCGCGCGGCGAAGACGAACAACACTGCGGAAAGCGCGGACGACCGCCCGAGCGCGTTCTTGTGCGGGAACACACCCGACCAGTCACCGTTGGTCGCTGCCTCGGTGGTGACCTGGGTGATGCCGTACTTGCGGAACGCGACGATCCACACCAGGTTGAGCACCGTGCCGAGCATCAGCGCGACGGCCGCGAGGCCAATAATCTCGCGCAGCGGGAAGCGCACTACGAGGTAGTAGCCGAAAAAAGTGGTGAGCAGCAGCGCGACGGAACGACGGAACGTGACATCGGGGGTGGTCGACCACGCCGTCGAAGCGACGAGCAACAACATGAAGGCGAGGAGGAACGGCTCGCGGCGGATCGCCCGAGCGACATGCTTCCAGCTGCCGACCAGGCGCGTGACCGCTACTGCGAAGAGCAGCGTGAAAACGACGATGACGGTCGCGTCACCGCTCGGGATGTCGGTGTTGTCGACGGTGAACCACGACGAGGGCAGGCTGTACGCGAGGAGGAAGAGCGTGGTGATGGCGAGCAGGCGTTCGCCGGGGCCGGGTGCCCGCACCCGGGCG
>JANMVY010000475.1:0-4803 GCA_031393535.1 Actinomycetes bacterium
CATCGGCATGTCGTGTTCGATGATCAGGATCGACGACCCGAGCTCTTCTTTGATCGATCGGATCAACGGACCGAAGGCCTCGGTCTCTTTTTGCGCGACGCCGGCGGTGGGCTCGTCGAGCAGCAGCAGCTTCGAATCGAGCGCGATGAGCGACGCCAACTCGACAATGCGTCGGGTGCCGGTTGACAGCACCGCGATGGTCGAGTCCGCGTAGCGCCCGAGGCCGAGGTAGTCGATGATCTCGTCTGCCTCTCTCCGCTTGCGGCGCTCTTGCAGCGGCGATGGCGGCAAGTAGAGCATCGACGGGATCAGCAGCGAGCGTGATCGAGCCTCGAGGGCCACCATGACCGTCTCGCGGGCGGTGAGCGCACCGAACATCTTGGCGTTCTGGAACGCTCGCCCGACGCCGAGACGGGACCGCTTGTAGGCGGCCATGCCGTCGACGCGCTGGCCGAACACTTCGACCGATCCCGTCGAAGGCAAGAACCCACTGACCGCGTTCATGAACGTGGTCTTGCCGGCACCGTTGGTGCCGATGAGGCCCACGATCTCGCCCGGGTTCACCACGATGGAGACATGATCGGTAGCCGCTCGACCGAAGAAGCGAACCGTGACGTCGTGTGTCTTGAGCGGCAGTACTCCTTGCTTCGCCTCTTTCGGTCGCGATGACAGCTGTGAGACGGTCGCCCGCTGCTTCTGCTGCTTCGCCTGGTACCCGGCCCTTTTGGCGATCCAGCCGTAACCGAGGTCGCGCAAGTTCTGCACGATCGAGATGAGGCCACCGGGGAAGTACATGATGATGACGAGCATCCCAATGCTCGATGCGAACAGATTCACCTCGTTGTTGCCTTCGAAGATGGCGGGCAGACCCTGCACGACGAAAGAACCCAGCAGCGCACCGACGACCGAGCTGACCCCGCCGACCACCGCGATCGACACGATGCGCAATGAGTCTTCGGGCTGGATGACTGCGTTGGTGAACCCGCGGCCGAACACCGCCAGATAGAGCCCGCCGGCCAAGGCGGCGATGCCACCCGAGACCGCGAATGAAATCAGCTTGGCTCGAATCGGTGACACCGTGAAGGCCGAAGCGGAGTTTTCGTTATCGCGCACCGCGATGACCGACCGGCCGATGCCTGATCGTCTGAACATCGTCACGAGGAACAGAACTAATCCGAGCGCGGCGAGACTGATGAAGTACAACGCCTTGTTGTTGCTGACCACATCCCACGGGCCGAAACTGCGGTGCGTGGTGAGCTTTGCGGTGCCGCTGCCGTGCTTCAACTTCTTGACGTTGAACAACCAGAACGTGCACAACAACTGAAAGCCCAGCGTCACGATGGCGAGGTTGAGCCCTTTGAGCCGCAGCGCGGGCAGGCCGATGACGATGGCGATGCCTACGCCCCACGCCACACCGATCGCGAGCGCAACGGGGTAGGGCAAACCTCGGGCGTAGTACCCCGTCGCGTACACGCCCACGCCCACGAACGCGAACTGGCCGAGCGAGAGCTGGCCCGCCCAACCGGTGAGCACCGTCGACGAGAGTGCCACGATCATGAAGATGATCACGATGGTGTACCGCTGGAAATCAGCGCCGGCGTGAAGTGTGAGACCCCGGAGGATCGCGAGCCCCGCAACCAAGACCAAAACAAACCGTGTCGTCCATCGCGCCGCGGGGAGGGTGGCCAGATCGCGGCTCGCGGCCCGAAGTTTGGGTAGCGCCCAACCGCCCTCATCGCGCGCCTTGGCCCCACGGACCATGACGAGCAGCAGCAGCAGTCCGAACACGAACACGTACTCCGAGCCGGCACTCGGCGAGTTGAGCTTGATAATGGTCTCGACGACACCGATGCCGACGCCACCCGCGAGCGCGAGCGGGAACGACTGCATCCGGCCGACCATGCCTGCGGCGAGCGCCTTGAGCAACAACGTGGGACCGAGCGAGTTGCCCGCAGCACTCGCCTGTTCGCTCGAAAGCGGGCCGAACAAGACCGCCGACAGCGACGACAAGACACCGGCGAGAATCCACACCTGGGTCGATACCTTCTTGACCGAGATACCTGCGAGTGACGCGGCACTCGGATTGTCGGCTGATGCCCGGACGTTGAGGCCGAACTTGGTGCGGGTGAGGAGCCAAGCAAGCACCAGGCACACGATCGGCACCACGATCAACACCGACAACTGATCGCCGCGAATGTCGAACGGACCGATGTCCCATGGCTTGTCGAACTTGATGATCTCCGGATATTGCAGGCGTTCGCCCCGGGTGGCGCCCTCGGGCAATTGGAACCCGAGGTAGATGATCAGCTGGCTCACGCCCAGTGTCGCGACGAACAGCAACAAACGGGGTTGATAGAACAGACGCCGTACGATCAGGAGTTCGGTCACGCCGCCGAGGACCGCACCGCACAAGATCGCGACCGGTAGTCCGAGTGCCAAGGGCACGCCGTACTTGTGGCTGAGGATCGTCATGAGCAGCGCGCCGAACGCGCCGAACTGCCCCTGCGCGAAGTTGACGACGCCCGAGGCCTTGTAGATGAGCACCAGGCCGAGTGCCACCATGCCGTAGGTGAGGCCTTCGATGAACCCGCGGAATATGTACTGGGCGGTGATGTCCCAGCCGCCGACGGTGACCGCGAGAACGTGCACGCTAGGCCCCCGTTCCGCTCAAGAACACGGCGTGCAACAGCTCTTCGTGGTCGAGCAACTCGTGTGCGGGCCCGGAGAACTTCACCTCGCCTCGTTCCATGTAGATGGCGCGATCGGCCACTGCCAACGCGACGTTGACCGATTGCTCGACGATGACCATTGTCAATCCTTCAGATTTGAGCCGTTCGACCACCGCCAACAGCTCCTGGACGACCACCGGTGCGAGTCCGAGCGACAGCTCGTCGATGAGCAGGAGGTCGGGCTCGAGCAGCAGCGCCTTGGAGAGGGCGAGCATTTGTTGCTGGCCGCCCGACAACGATCCGGCGCGCTGGTCGAGACGTTCCTCGATGTTTGGGAAGACCCGGTAGACGCGTTCGCGTGCCGCCTTTCGCTTTGTCGGGTCGTCGATGAGCTCACACCAGATGTCGAGGTTCTCCTTGACCGACATCGTTGGGAAGATAGCCTCACCGCCGGGCACCTGGACCATGCCCTGCGCCACCCTCAGCTCTGGTGCCACGAGGGTGATGGTGCGCCCGTTGAACCGCACGACGCCCCGATCGGGCATGATCAGCCCGGCGATGGTCTTGAGCAACGTCGACTTGCCGGCACCGTTCGTGCCGAGCAGTGCCAACACTTCGCCGCGTTTGACCTCGAACTCGACGCCGAAGAGCACTTGCAGCGGTCCGTAGCCGGCGTCGAGATTGCGCACCTGAAGTACGGGGATGTTGTCGGGATCAGCCGCCATGCGCCGCCGCTCCTCTTGTTCTTCGAGCAGTTCCTGGACACCGAGCGAGATGTCGCTGCGCATGAACCGGGCCCCGTACATCACGAGCAGGCCGCCCAATATCGCGGCCGGCGGAACGATGATGGTGAGAGCGGTGCGTTGACCCCACGAGTCGCTGAACGCACCGGCGAGCAATCCTCCGAAGAAGCCACCCATCAAGAAGATGTACACACCGACCATGGCGAACGCTTGTGCCCGCATCTTGTAGGGCACGACGGCGGCGATGGCCGGGCGGATCGTCGCGAAGGCCGCTCCCTGGAACGCGTTGGCGATGATCATGAACGCAATGAGAAGCGTGATGCTGCTAAACCGCAGACCGACCACCACGAACGCTCCGTAGAGCAACACGAACAAGCCGGTGAGGCGGAGTGCCTTCGTCGGGTCCTTCCGGAATACTCGATCACCGACGAAGCCCGCGATGGGAATTGCGATGAGCTGGCCGACCTGCATGAGTCCGATCATCCAGCCACGCGTGTACGACCCATAGCCGTAATGGAAGTGCGGATCTTTCTTGGGGTTGTTGCCCAGCAGCAACCCGAGCTGCACGGGAACGGCGACGAGCGCGAAGCCCAACAACCCGATGCCCACGATCAAGTAATAGAAGGTGCGGACCTTCTTCAGGCGTTCGAACGCGGCCGAGATGCGCACTGGCGGGTCGATGACGTCGAGGGCTTCGCCCAGCACCGCTTCTTGCTCGAAGCGCCCACGCATGGGGTCCTTCTGGGTCAACAGCACCAACCCGATGATGACCGGGAAGATGGCGCCGAGGATGAACGCCCACCGCCAGCCCTCGTCGCCGCCGGCCTGGCTCGCGATGAGACCGGCGAGAAACGGGCCGATGACGTATCCGAGCGGGCGCCCCAGCGACTCGAGCGCCAGCATGCGGGTCCGCGCGGCGAGGGGGTACTGGTCGGCGATGATCGTCGGCGAGATGGGGATGGTGGCCGAAGCGCCGAGACCAGTGCCGCTGCGGGTGAGGCCCATGACGAAGGCATTCGGGGCGAGGCCGGTCAGCGCAGCGAAGCCGGCCCATACCACGGCCGCGAAGCCGACGACCCGGGTGCGCTTGAAGCGGTCGGCGAGCCATGCGAGTGGCAACGTGGCCAACACCAACACGACGCCGCCAAGACTCGCTATGCCGGTGAGCACGGTGTCGGAGATGTCGAGGGTCTTTTGGATATCGGGTCCGAGCACCTGCACGGTGACCTGGTCGGCGGACTCGAACACCAACAGCAGCGAGAGGAGGAGCACCATGGTGACGCCCCCCTGACGGAGCGCCTCGCGAAAACCCATCGCTTCGCCACCCATGCCGGGCAGCAGGTCGTCGGGCAGCAGAAACTGCTCGGTGACGTTCGCCTCCTGGCGGGTTT
>JANMVY010000520.1:0-3334 GCA_031393535.1 Actinomycetes bacterium
CGCGTACATCCACGAGTTCGTCGACATCACCGGGCACAGCCGGACGAAGTACTTCCAGCACATCACCGCGAACTGGTCGCCGATCGGTCAACGCGACCGTGAACAACTCTGCTTCGGCATTTGGGGCACGGTCGGCAGCACGGGTCGCTGGCCCGAGGTGATCAACCTCTGGGAGTACCGCGACTGGGCGCATCTCGCGGAGAACTTCCGCATCGAATGCAACCATCCGACCATGCAGGACCCGGCGCTTGAAGGTTGGTGGGCTGCGGCCGAAGGGTTCCGGCGGGGTGGCTTCGACCGCGTGCTGCTGAGCGCCGACTTTTCTCCGAGCATCGGCGAACTGCTGGGGCAGGGCGCGCGCGGCGAGGTGTATGCGCACGACATCGTGGGCGTCGCGCCCGGAACCAGCCCAGCGTTTCTCGACCTCGTCGGCGAGCACGCGATCGATGCCCACCGCGAAGCCGGGGCCACCCTTGTCGGTGCGTTCCGCACCGCGCTCGTCGACGATCGTGAAGCGGTGCTGCTCTGGGCGTACCCCGATTGGGCTACCTGGGCCGAGGGCGAAGCCGCCGCGGATCGCGGCGGTTCGCTCGGTCGGTGGCGCTCGACCGCCCGAAGCCTCGCCCGCGACACCTGGCGGTTCCTCATGGTCGATGCCCCGCTGTCGCCCTTGCGCACCGGCCGCCAACCGCTCGAGTCCGATCGCGTCGACTGGACCGGCTGAGCGCGGGTGCTCGCTGTGCCGGCCCGGTCCGGGGCGTGCCGTGCGGTCGCGATCGCGGCAGCCGTGGTGCTCGCGGCGTGCGCGTCGACGCCGACAATCGACGCCCCGGCCGTCACCGCACACCGAGTCGTCGCTCCCGACCAGGCTGCAGCCGACGGTACGTTCGTAATAGGGGCGGTGCTCGCCGCGCACGGCGTGCTTGCGCCCGAGGAATCGGTCGTGCTCACCGCGCTGCGGGCCGCGGTCGCCCATCAGAACGCGGGCGCCGGTATCGGTGGCCGTGACATCGAGTTGCTCGTCGGCGACACCGCGAGCTCGATCGTCGAAGCGGCGCGCGTCGCGAACCAGTTCGCCGATGCCGGTGCCGATGTGTTGTTCGTGGGTTGCGATGTCGACATCGCGTCGACCGTTGCACGAGTGGCGCGCCGCGCCTCGCGCGTTGCCGTTTCGTCGTGCGCGGCCGACGATGCCTTCGGCACCGATACCGCGAGCAACGTCGCGTTCTCCTTCGCGCCGTCGGCGTTGGGCCACGCCGATGCGCTCGCGCGGCGCCTCGTGGCCGGTCGATCGACCAGTGCGGTGACGCTGAGCGACCTGGTGCCCTACGAGAGCACCGGGGCCTGCCAGCGGTTCGGTGCGCGCTACCGAGAGCGTGGCGGCACCGTCGTCGCGGAGATCGAGATCGGTGTGGCGGAATCAGCGGCAACGATCGCCGCGCGCGTCGCCCGTGTCGCAGCGTCGTCGGTCCTGGTGAGTTGTCTCGGCCGCGCACACGTCGGACCGATTCTCGAGGCCGTTCGTTCGGCCGGCTTCAAATCGCCGATTGTCGCGATCGGAGAGGCCGATGCCCCGCCGTGGCCTGGCGGGCGCGTTGACGGGGTCACATTCGTGACGACGGCGAACTTGTGGCCCGCCGACCCTGGTCTTGCGCCGCTCGTTGCGGCCGGAGCGGTAAGCGGGCCGGCGCTCCACACGTTCATCACGATCGATGTGCTCGCACAAGCCGCGGCCGCCGCGTCCGATGCCCGGTCTGCGTCGATCATCGAGAAGCTCCGCGGCACCACCTTCGCGACCGTCATCGGACCGTTACGTTTCGACACTCGTCAGCGGGCGGTCGACGTGCCGATCGTGTTCGCTCGCACCGCGGGCGGCGGAGCCGAAAACTCGCGTTGAGTCGATGCGACGATGAGCGTGCCGGGCCGCAACTACATTGCCGCCATGTCCGAACCGCTGCGCCCCGGACCCCTCGCCGGCATCCGCGTCCTCGACCTCGCCACGCCTCTCGCCGAAGCCACGGGTCGGGTGCTCGCGGACCTCGGTGCTGAGGTCATCAAGATCGAACCGCCCGGTGGTTGTGCGTCGCGACGAACGCCGCCGTTCGTCGACGGACTCGCCGGTGACCCCGAAGGGTCGTTGCATTGGCGCGCTTGGGGCCTCGGGAAGTTGAGTGTCGTGCTCGACCTCGACGACGCGGCCGACCGCGACCGCTTCGTCGCACTGGTGCGCACGGCCGATGTGCTCATCGAATCGTTCACACCCGGCACGCTCGAGACATGGGACCTCGGTGTCGGCACGCTCCGACGCGAAAACCCGACGCTCTTGCACGTCTCGGTGACCCCGTACGGTCAGACCGGCCCCGAGGCCACGAGCCCGGCCAGCGACCTCACTCTCGCCGCGGCCGGCGGGTTTCTCAACTGTCAGGGCGATCGTGACCGGCCACCGATCCCGATCGGCGCGCCCGAGACATCGAACAGCGCTGCGGTGCAGGCGGCGGCCGACGTGATCATGGCGCTCAACGAGCGCGCGCGCAGCGGGCTCGGCCAGCATCTCGACACATCGATGCAAGCCGCTGTCATGTGGACACTGCTCTACATCACGGGTTTCAGCGCGATGGGTCGCGACGCCCCGGGCATGGGCGATGATCGCAGCCGCCCACCCGAGAGCCTGCCAGGGCTCACGATCCCGGTGTTCGCTCGTACCGCGGACGGCTTTCTCGGCATGACCCTCGTGCTGGGCGGCCCCGGCGCACGGAGCTTCGGTCGCATGATGGCTTGGGCGGCGTCGCACGATGCTCTCGCCACCGATCTCGCCTCGCTCGACTGGACGAAGATGTTTGCGCTCATCGGCGCGGGCACCATCACCGCCTCCGACGCGCAACGCGGCATTGATCAACTCGTCGCGTTCTTCGCCACCCGGACCAAACACGAAATCCACGAGCATGCGGTAGCGGGTCGATGGCTCGTGGCCCCGGCATGGGATGCCCGTGACCTCTACGAGGACACGCAGCTCGCGGCCCGCGACTACTGGGTCGATGTCGACGGGATTCCCCATCCGGGACCGTTCGCGAAGCTGAGTGCCACGCCCATCGTCTACCGCCACGGCGCGCCGCGCCTCGGCGAGCACCAGGCGCTCGTTGCCACCGTCGACCGGCGCACCTCGGTCGCCGCCATCGCGGCGACTCCGGCGCGTAAAGCCGTGTTCGCCGGTCTCAAGGTGGCCGACTTCTCGTGGGTCGGAGCCGGGCCGCTCGTCTCGAAAGACCTCGCGAACCTCGGTGCCACGGTGTTGCGTGTCGAGTCGGAGAAGTACATCGATCCGCTACGGATCATC
>JANMVY010000502.1:0-7145 GCA_031393535.1 Actinomycetes bacterium
GGTGGAGTACTCGCTCAGCGCCACCCTGATGGTGCTGTTGATCGCGTCGTACAGCGGCATCACCGACATAACCGCAGTCGTGGCCATCGCCGGCGCGAACAACGCCATGATCCTGTTCGGCTGGCTCCAGGAACGCATGAACCCGCCCGGTCGGACATCGACGACGATGCTGCCGTTCTGGTTCGGCACGATCGCCGGTGTCGCACCGTGGGTGGCGATCTGGGTGAACGTGATCGGTGCCGACACGGTGCCCGGCTTCGTCTATGGCATCGTGATCGCCGAGCTGGTCTTCTTCTTCAGCTTCGGGCTCAACCAATGGTTGCAATACCGAGCGATCGGTCGCTGGCGCGACTACGCCTTCGGCGAGAAGTCGTATCTCGTACTCAGCCTCGCCGCGAAGTCCGTGCTCGCCTGGCAGATCTACGGCGGGTCACTCGCCAACTGATCGATCTGCCGGCAGGTGGCAACTCGCGATCGGTATCTCACCGAGCACGCATGTGTCGGCGAACCGCGCTTCGCACCGCGCTTCGAACCGCGCCGGTGTCAGCTCGGCGCGACCGTCGGCGTCGACCGCTGCGCCACCTGCCACGCGAGCCAGATGAAGAGGAACTGCAACGGCAAGCGCGCGTAGGCGATGAACTGCTCGCTCGCCGGACGATCCCGCCAGTCCCACGCCATATAGAGGTTCGCCGGGTACACGATGACGAACAGCCCCATCGCCGCGTACGCAGCCCACCGCCTCGTCCGCTCCACCAGCAGCATCGGGCCCACGACGAGCTCGGCGACACCACTGAGGTACGTCCAGAACCGTTCGCTCGGCGACAACCACGGCGGCACGATGTCGTCGAAGAACATCGGTGAGGCGAAGTGCATTACCCCGGCGAACGTGATGCACACACCCATCGCCAGAGCGATCCTGTCACGTCGATTCTCGGCCACCGGTGAACCGTATCGTCGCCTGCACCAGTGCCCGCGCCGGAGGGCGGGCGGCCCGATCCAAGCCGATCGGGCCGCCCGACTCCCGTCGGCGTCAGGTCACGTCGACCGTTGCCTTCATGCCTGCTTCGTAGTGGCCAGGTTCGTGGCAGCCGATGAGCATGGTCCCGCTCGCGTCGAAGCGGTAGGTCACGTCGCCGGTTTTGCCGGGCTTGACGGTGACCTTGTTGTCGGCGCCCATGCCGCCATGGCCCATGCCGTGATCCTTGGCAGTGCCGGCCATCGTGGAGCTCGTCATCGATGCCCCGTGGTCCATCTGGTACTCGCTGTCGCCGATGACCGCTTCGTGGATGGCCTGACCATTGTTCCGGAAGCGGAACGTCACGGTCTCACCCTTGGTCACCGAGATGGCGGCCGGGCTGTATGCCATGTCAGTCATCGTGATCTCGACAACCCGCCCGGTGCTCGAAGCGCCGGTCGAGGTGCTGGTGTCGCCGCCGCACGCGGCCGCCAAGAGGGCGGTCGCGAACAGGGCGGTGCCGAGCGCGAGGGCGCGTCGGGTATTCATGAGGGTCTCCTTGTGTTGTGACAGGTCTGATGGATGGTTCTCAGCGCGCCACAAGGCGAGGAACGGGCGGATCGGGCGGTGCACACATCTGGCTCGCCCATCGTTGAGGAACGCGGGCGAGTCGCCCGGCCGGGAGCAGCCCAGTCAGCCCGCGACGACCGGCAACGAGAACGGCGAACGCACACGCGGTCGCCGCCAGATCGGTACCCGGTGGCGCGTCATAGCCCCCGTCGTGGTCGGATGCTTGATGGGGGCCAGCAGCCACCGCCGACACAGCACCCCCAGCAGCCACCGCCGACACAGGCGCCGAGAGATCCGACGCGGCGTGCGCGCCGTGGGCACTGGTCGCGCCATGCATGGCAAGCACGGCCACCAACGCGACAAGTGCCATGAGCAGCCCAACCGGAGATCCGACCAGGCTGCTGAGGCGCGCAAGGTGCGTCGACCCTCTGACGTTTCGCCGATCCATGCCCAGAGGATACCTACGACGCTCTGTCGTAGGTGGTCAGGACAGGCAGAACACCCGGACGAACTCGACCAGGTGATGGGCCTCAGCGGCGACCGCGATCACCGAGACAGCCATCGGCACGATGACGAGAAACGACGCCCGGTCGACCGGGGAACCGGTGCGGTCTCTCGTGAGCGCTTCGATCCGAGCGGCGACGTCGGAGCCGGACAGCGCCAGCGCAGGTCCCTCGACGCCGCTGCGAGCCAGCGCAGCTCGGGCAATCGCGCGGGCGACGACACCGGGGTCGCCGACCTCGCGTGCCGCGTCCTGGTCGGCCCATCGCTCGGTCGCAAACCGGACCCGGCGAGCGGCCGGGCGCAACGGTGGCACCATGGCAGCCGCGGCCTCGGCCGCGACGATGAAACGGTGATGACCGTGACGGAGGTGCGCTCGCTCGTGGGCGAGCATCGCGCGACACTCGTCGGCATCGAGCAGATCCAACATTCCCGTCGAGACGACTACATGCGGGTGCCGACCGGGTACCGCGAACGCGGTTGCGGTTTCGGTTTCGATCACGAGCAGGTCACCGTCGGGTATCGGACCTCGACGCGCATGGTGATGCCGTGCCAGCGATCGCGCCGCGGACGCGGCACCACCGATCACTGACACGAGCGCCACCAGGCCGAGCCATGCGGGCACATGCACGTGGCCGTGGAGGGTCTCGCGACACCACCCGATGCGATCAACGACGAAGTCCGCTCCAAACCGGCCGATCGACCAGCTCGTCGCCGCGGCCGTGGCGACGATCGCTCCGGTGAGCGCGAACGCGGCGACCCGAGGTGGCAGATCACGATGGGTGCACCCGACGATGATCAGACCGGCGACGGCCACCAGCGCGGGGAACAAGAACGCGAGCATCATCGCTTGGCGTCGAGGTCGTCGAGCACGCGACGCAGCGCCTTCGCGTCGCGTGCCGACAGCGTGTCGACGAAGCGGCCAAGCACCGCCTCGCGGTTCTGGGCTCCGCCGAGCGCGTCGCGCATACGTTGTGCCGCGTAGTCCGCTTCGCTCACCAACGGGCGGTACGCGTACGCGCGGCCCTGTTGCTCACGATCGACGAGACCTTTGCGCCACAGACGCGTCAGTACGGTCATAACCGTCGTGTACGCGATGTCCGCACCGAGCGCATCGTGGACCTGTCCCGGCGTCACCGGTTCGGACGCGTTCCACAGGTGGCGGAGCACGTCGGCTTCGAGGGCTCCCATGGGCCTGCGCTCGGACACGCTCATCCCTTCACTGTCGGGTCGACCGCAACCGTACCGGCTACATCGGCGCCGACAGCTCCGGGTTCGGGGAGGCGGAGCCGTTTGAGGAGCAATGCGTTGACCGCGACGAGGAAGCTCGACCCCGACATCGACAGCGCGGCGATCTCGGGACGGAGCATCAGATCGAACGCGGGCACGAACACCCCGGCCGCGATGGGCAGCGCGACCGTGTTGTAGCCGACCGCCCAACCAAGGTTCTGGCGCATCTTGCGCACCGTCGCCCGCCCGACGGTCAAAGCGGTGACGATGTCGAGGGGGTCCGAGCGCATCAACACGACATCGGCCGTGTCGATCGCGACGTCGGTACCGGCGCCGATGGCGATACCGAGATCGGCCTGGGCGAGCGCGGGTGCGTCGTTCACGCCGTCGCCGACCATCGCCACCGTCCTTCCCGTCGCCTGGAGCTCGGCGACCTTTGCCGCCTTGTCCCCCGGCAGCACATCGGCGATCACCTCGTCAATGCCCATCGCGGCGGCGATCCGCCGCGCGGTCGCGATGTTGTCGCCGGTGAGCATGACGACATCGATACCGAGTTCGCGCAGCTCACGCACCATCGCTGCCGACGTCGGCCTCGGCGCGTCCGCCATGCCGATCACGCCGACCGTGACCCCGTCGATCGCGACGAAGATCGCTGTGCGACCCCCTTCGGCGATCTCGGCCCGACGCGGTTCCAGGTCATCAATACGGATACCACGTTCGGTCAACAGGTGGCCGCTTCCGACCACCACTTGTCGACCGGCGACGGTCGCGACGGCACCTTGACCGCGCACGTTCTCGAAACCCTCCGCCGACAGCACATCGACCTGGTCTGCCTCCGCGGCGACCACAATGGCGCGGGCGAGCGGGTGCTCGGACTCGCGTTCGAGCGCCGCAGCAAACGCCAGGACGTCGCCTCTCGACATGTCGGTGGTGATCACGTCGGTCACCTCCGGCTTGCCCTTGGTGAGCGTGCCCGTCTTGTCGCACACCACGACGTCAATGTGTGCTGCGGTCTCGAGCGCGGACGCGTTCTTGAACAGCACCCCTCGGCGGGCGCCGAGCCCGGTGCCGACCATGATCGCGGTCGGGGTCGCCAACCCGAGAGCGTCGGGGCACGTGACGACAACAACCGTGATCGCGAACAGCAACGCGTCACGCGCCGGGCGATCGCTGAAGATCGCCCACGCTGCAAACGTGCCGGCACCGCCCAACAACGCCACGAACACCAACCAGAACGCCGCCCGATCGGCCAGACGCTGCCCCGGCGCTTTGGAGTTCTGCGCCTCCTGTACCAACTGCACGATCTGCGCCAACGCCGTGTCCGAACCAACCTTGGTGGCCCGCACCCGCAGCACGCCATCGGTGTTGATCGTCGCACCGATCACCGACGACCCCTGGGCCTTGTGCACCGGGAGACTTTCGCCGGTCACCATCGACTCGTCGACGTCGCTCGCGCCGTCCTCGACGACGCCGTCGACCGCGATCTTTGCCCCGGGTCGCACCAACAACAGGTCGCCGACCGCCACCTGCGCCGTCGGCACCTCGACCGGTTGACCGTCGCGGATCACGACGGCCATCGGCGGCGCGAGATCGAGCAACGTGCGGATCGCGTCGTTCGCGCCGCCTCGAGCACGCATCTCGAACCAGTGCCCCAGCAGTACGAACGCGGCGAGCACCGACGCCGCTTCGTAGAACACCTCTCCCCCGCCGGTGAGCGTCACCCCCAGCGAGTAGGCCCACCCCGCGCCGATCGCCGTGGCGACGAGCACCATCATGTCGAGCGTCCTCGCCCGCAACGCCCGGAACGCGCCGTCAAAGAAGATCGACGACGCCCACAACACCACCGGCAGACTCAACAACAACGACCACACGTCATCGCGCAACCCGAACGGCGCCGCGACGTCGAAACCGACCACGTCACGGCCGATCGGCGACCACAACAGGATCGGCACCGAGAACACCGCGGCGACGACGAACCGGCGTCGCATGTCCGCAACCATCGACGCCATCGACATCGCCCCGTGACCGCCGTGACCCATCGCATCGTGCGGCGACTGCACCTGGATGTGACCCGCAGCGTGGCCTACCGCGACAGGCTCTGCGATGTCACTGGTGTGGCCGTGCTCGTGCTCGTCGACGGCGTGGCCGTGACGCCGATCAGCCTCGTGGCTCGTGACACGACGGTCGGGCATGGCGAGGGGGTCGCAGAGATGCGCTGGCACAGAACGGCCGGCGCAGTGCAGGCCGCACTCCCGGACCCATTGCTGCAGGTCCGCAATTGACGTGACGGACGGGTCGAATCGGACGGTCGCGGTCTGTGCCAACGGATTCGCGTCCACCGTTTCGACACCGGGCCGGGACCGCAGGCTCGCCTCGACCGCGTGCTTCTGGGTGACCCACTGCACTCCGGCCACCTCGATGACCGCGTCGACGAGCCCCGTTTCGGTCATCTCAGCTCCTGACGAATGAACGGACTCACCGCCCGGCGATGCGCAGCGTAGGCTACCTACTACTCCCTGTCGGAGACCCCGGTCCGCCGGTGCCGACAGAACCGGTGCGAGGGACGCACCACCGCCACTGACGCCCGAGGAGACCCTACGAGGGCGCCTTGCCCGTGGCGAGATCGGCATCGACGAGTACCACCAACGACTGAGCGCCCTTGAGGCTCCGTCGCCACCGTGACAGGTGGCTCGACGTCGACACCGTTCGGTCGACCGCCAAGATCCAGGACCTTTGGCTCTGCAACGACAGAGCGTAGGAGTCGATGGTGGAGGTGGCGAGAGGAGTCACTATGTGCCATGGAAACCGTACGTCGACCTATGTGATGGTGGGGATCGCGGGGCTTGCGCTGGCGTTGGCGTTCGGGATCAATCCCGGGTTCCTACTACTGCTGGCGATCTGCCCACTGATGATGTTCTTCATGATGCGATCCATGGGCGGCATGCGGGGCGGCGAGGACCACACCGGTCATGGCTGCGAACACGACCCGACCGGCCATGATCACCCTGCCGAGCCCCGCTCGTAGCCCGGCGACCGCCATGAGCCACCAGCCAACCGTGATCGAGCACGAGCATGCCCACGGCCACACCCACGGCCAGGGCGACGGCGGGCACGGAGACCACGAACCGCCATCTCCCGGCAGTGCGTCGCGCATGGTGCGTGATCCGGTTTGCGGGATGATGGTCGACGCGGCCACCGCCTTGCGCAGCGACATCGGCGGCCGCACCTTCTTCTTCTGCAGCAGCGGCTGCCAGCGCACGTTCGAAACGCCCGACGAGGAGCTCCGACGCATGAAGCGTCGCGTGACGATCGCTATGACCGGCGTGCTAGTGCTGGCGATCTTGCGGGTCGCGGTGTTCCTCGGCCTCGCGGCGGGAGCGACGTTGTTGACGTGGGCACCGATCGACGCCCTGCCGTGGTTCACGTGGGGCGTCTGGATGATGATCCTGGTGACCCCGGTGCAGTTCATCGGCGGCGCCGGCTTCTATAAGGGCGCGTTCCAAGCGTTGCGCCGCCGGGCGATCAACATGGATCTCCTTGTCGCTCTCGGCACGTCCGTGGCGTACTTCTACAGCGTGATTGTGGTCTTCGCCCCCGACATCTTGCCGGTCAAGGTCAGCGAGCGCGAGGTCTACTTCGAAGTCTCCGCAGTCATCATCGCGTTCGTCCTCCTCGGCAAGTACATGGAGGACATCATCAAGCGCAAGAGCTCCGCCGCCGTGCGCAAGCTCCTTGACCTCCGCCCGGCCACCGCACGCGTGCTGCGCGACGGTCAAGCGATGGAAGTCCCCGCCGAAACCCTCGAGGTCGGCGACCTCATCGTGGTGCGCCCCGGCGAGAAGATCGCCACCGACGGCGAGATCGTCGACGGCACATCCTCGGTCGACGA
>JANMVY010000615.1:0-2144 GCA_031393535.1 Actinomycetes bacterium
TGGGCACGTTCACGAGCCCGCACCTCGAGCGCATCAACGAGCGAATCCGTGTCGACGGGGTACCGCTCGACGACGCGATGTTCGCGCATGCCATCGCCACGGTTGCCACTCTCGAGCCGCTCGTCGACGGCACGTTGTCGCATTTCGAGGTGCTCACGGCCGCCGCGCTCGCGCACTTCGCCGACGTCGCGGTCGACGTCGCCGTGATCGAGGTCGGCCTGCTCGGACGATGGGACGCGACCAACGTCGTCGACGCCGCCATTGCGGTGGTCACGAACATCGGCCGAGATCACACCGACGGCGTGGGGCAGTGGCGCCACGCCATTGCCCACGAGAAGGCCGGCATCATCAAGCCCGACTCGATCGTGGTGCTCGGCGAGACCGCCGCCGAACTGCGCCAGGTGTTCCGGGCCGAGGCTTCGGCCGGCGTGCTCGAACGCGGGATCGACTTCGAGGTCACCGACAACCGTGTCGCGATCGGCGGTCGCGCCGCCGACCTGCGCGGTCCGTACGGTCACTACGACGATGTGTTCATCGCACTGCACGGCGCGCATCAGGCCGAAAATGCGTCACTCGCATTGGCCGCGGTCGAGGCCTTCTTCGCATCGGCCTTGGACGACGATCTCGTGCGGCAAGCCTTCGCCACTGTGCAAGTGCCCGGCCGCTTCGAGATCCTGCATCGCCATCCCCTCGTGATCCTCGACGCGGCACACAACCCCGACGGCGCACGCGTCGCGACGCGCACCATCGACGACGACTTCGGCGTCGGTCGGCGCCGCATCCTCGTGCTGGGTCTGCTCCAAGGGCGCGACATCGGCGACATGCTCGACTCGCTCGAAGCGACGCGTGCGGAACTGGTGATCGTGTGCGAACCCGATTGGCCGCGTCGCATCCCTGCGGCGGAAATCGCCGCGGTGGCCCGCGCCCGTGGCATTGCAGTAGAGGTTGTCGCGTCGATCGACGACGCGGTGCGCCGCGCGCTCGTGCGGGCCGAAGACGACGACGTCGTGCTCGTCACCGGGTCGAACTACGTGATCGGGCCGGCGCGGCGCGCGCTGACTTCGCCCGCCTGAGGTCTCGCACGCGCGCCGGCCGGCGCCGATGTGCAGAGCGCCGCCGGCGCCGTTGTGCCTGGCCCGGTGGCGAAGTCGCTACCCTCCGGCCACATGGATCGCACCTTCATCATCTGTAAACCCGATGCCGTCGAGCGTGGGCTCGTCGGCGAGATCCTTTCTCGCTTCGAACGCAAGGGCCTTCGTGTCGTCGCCGCCGAGTTGCGGTGCCTCGATGCCGCGACGCTGGCCGAGCACTACGCCGAGCACGTGGGCAAGGGGTTCTTCGCCGATCTCGTCGCGTTCATGAGCCGCAGCCCGGCCTTCGTGGCCGTGCTCGAAGGTCCAAAGGACACGTTCAAGGTCGTGCGCACGCTCATGGGGTCGACCAACCCACGCGACGCCGCGCCGGGCACCATTCGCGGCGACCTCGGCATCGAACTGACCGAGAACCTGGTCCACGGCTCCGACTCGCCCGAGTCCGCGACGCGCGAGATCGGTATCTTTTTCCCCGGCCTCGCCTGACGAGCGCGACGATGCGCGAGACCCGGTGACGCAGAGTGCGCATCGCATCGCGAGATTGTGAACGTGGCGTGGTTGTGCGGGCGCGCAGCGTGAAGTGCGCGTTGTACGGCGGTGGGCCGTTCGATCTACACTCCCCTTCGTAGCGGGCGGTCGCCGGAGGTCCCGGTGCGGGTGACAGGGGCACACGATGGGCGACTTCTTCGGCTCGTTCGGCTCGATGATGAGCCGCGACATGGCCATCGACCTGGGTACCGCGAACACGCTCATCTACGTGCGCGGTGAAGGCATCGTGCTCGACGAACCGTCGGTGCTTGCGATCAACCTCCTCGATGGTCGCCCGCTTGCCGTGGGTACCGAGGCGAAGCGCATGATCGGCCGCACGCCGAGCCACATCCAGGCCATTCGCCCATTGAAAGACGGCGTCATCGCCGACTTCGAGATGTGCGAGAAGATGCTGCGCTACTTCATACAGAAGGTGCACAAGAGCCGGTGGGTCAAGCCGCGCATGGTCATCGCAGTGCCGTCGGGCATCACCGGAGTCGAAAAGCGCGCGGTGCAAGAAGCAGC
>JANMVY010000616.1:0-3951 GCA_031393535.1 Actinomycetes bacterium
TCGACGAGGTACCCCGATCGGCGCAGACGGAACCCCCGCCAGATCATCGCGGTGCTCATGAGCACCGTCGCCGCGATCGCGATGCGTAAGGCATCGCGACTCACGTTCGCGAGCACCAGTATCCCGATCGGCATCCCCACCACCCGACCGGCACACATGCGCCACAGCACCGGACGGTTGATGGTGTGGCGAAACTGGAACGACATGGTGATCGCAGTGGCCGACCCGTAGAGCACCGACATGACCACCGCGTCGCGTGGACCGATCACCACCGACAACAACGGTGTCGACAACAACGCGTAACCGAAACCCGTGAGCGACTGGACCGCGCCGGCCACGCCCGCGATGGAGACGATCGCCAGCACGGTCCCCCATCCCACGTGCCGATCGTACGACCTCCCATCACGCGGACCTACGTTTGCGCCCGTGGTCGCGCGGACGAGGCCGGGGGGAGCGCGCAGGTATCGCGCGGCATGTCAGTCGGATTCGGACGACCCACCCGCACCACGCGCAACCGTTCGGGTTCACGAAGAACCCACTTCGCCGACGGCTCGCGTATACGCGACGAACTCCACGGTGCGGCGCCGACGGAACCCCAAGCGCTCGTAGACGGGTATCGCGGTCACATTCGTCTCGACCACGTGCAAGAACGGTGTGTCGCCGCGGGCCAGCGCGCGTGTGGCCACCTCGGCCACCACCAGCGAGGCGAGGCCACGCCGACGCTGCGAGTCGTGGGTGCTGACCGCGGAGACCTCGACGTAGCCCGGAAGGCGCAACCGCTCGCCCGCCATCGCGACCAGGACTCCGTCGGCGCGAATGCCCATGTAGGTGCCGAGTTCGATCGTACGGGCGAGAAACGGACCCGGTCGGGCGTTGTCGATGAGCGCGAGCATGTCGGCCACATCGGCTGTTCCGAGCTCGACAAGCTCGACAAGCTCGAGCGGGGGTGCACCCCCGGCGTGGACTCGGCGGCGGGACGTGACCGCCGTGGACCCGAGCGCGTCGTGATCGACGAGCACCATCTGCAGCGCGGTGCCGCGCCCGATCTCGTCGAAGCCCGGTGGGACCACGATGTCGACGCCGACGAAGACACCGCGCGCACCGGGCTCGACGATCGCCTCGAGGTCGCCCGCGGCGGCGGCGGCATCGATGCCCGGATCGAGGGCGCTGAAGAAGGAATGCTCCGAGGAGACGCTCCGCGCCGCACCCATTCCGGTGGCGAACGGCGCGAGCGGACCGATGAGCGCGTGCCAGGCCGGGTCGTCGAGGAGATGTCTCACCTCGGCATTCTCTCTCACGCCGCGCGCGCGTTTCCACGCGGCGCACACGGTGTTGCACCTATCGGCCTCGGAGTGGCCGTCGTGCGAACATCGGCCCGCCGACGAACCGGCAGCAGATTCCCGAGCGCGGGTCGGGTGTGCGAAGCTGACCCGTCGACGAGGCACGAGGCAGGTGGCGTGGCGAGTTCCCACAGCGGGCGCAGGTTCGGCGCAACCGCGGGCAAGATGGTGGCGGCCATCTGTTGCGCGCTCGTGGTGTCGGTGGTGTGGTGGACCGTTGCGCCGAACGGTCGCAACGGCGGCGACTCCGCGGCGCGAGGTGCGGTGGGTGCATCGACGACCACGGCGACGTCGGGTGCGAGCGGCGGCATCGCCAGCACGACCTCGGCGGTTGCCACGACCACGACAAAGGCCCCGTACGCCGGCTGGGTGGACCCCGCGTCGAGCGGTGGCGCGTTCCCGAAGTCGGTCGTCAACGGTCTCGTCACCTTCCGGGGCAACCCGACGCGCTCCTATTACGGCTCAGGTCCCATACCGACCCGACCGAAGGTGTTGTGGAGCTACCCCAAGGGCAACGGGGGCATGTGCGGCGAGTCGAGCGACACCGACGGCGTGTTCACGTGGTGCGGCACCGGCTGGAACGGCCAACCGTCGGTGTGGGAGTACGCAGGCCGCACGTGGGTCGCGTTCGGCGCCTACGACTACGGCGTGCACTTCCTGAACTCGCTCGACGGCAACGAGATCATCCCCACGTTGAAGACCGGCGATCTCGCCAAGGGCACCGTGAGCGTCGATCCCGACGGGTTCCCGTTGCTCTATCACGGCTCCCGCGACAACTACCTACGAGTCGTCGCGTTCGATCGCGACGAGCCCACCGTGTTGTGGAAGCTCAACGCGCACGACGTCGGCCCCACCCTGTGGAACGACGACTGGGACGGCTCGCCGCTCATCATCGACGACTACCTCTTCGAGGGCGGCGAGAACAGCCGCATCCACGTGGTCAAGCTCAATCGTTCGTACGGGCCCGACGGCAAGGTACGCGTCGATCCCAAGCTCGTGTGGGACGCCGCAGGTTGGGACGACGACCTGCTGAAGTTCATCACGGACAAGCAGGTCTCCATCGAGAACTCGGTCGTGGTCTCGGGGAACACCTTGTACTTCGCGAACTCCGGTGGCCTGGTGCAGGGGTGGGACATCAGCGGGCTGAAGAACGGTGTCGCGCCGACCCGCACGTTCCGCTTCTGGGCCGGAGACGACATCGACGCGTCGATCGTCGTCGACGACGACGGGTTTCTCTACGTGGCGTCGGAGTGGGAACGGCACAACGAACGCTCCCGCGACGTCGGCCAGATCATGAAGCTCGACCCGACGAAGCCCGACGACCCGCTCGTATGGTCAGTCAAGGATCAGATATCGGTCGGCAAGTCCGGTGTGTGGGGAACTCCCGGGTTGTACAAGGACATGCTGTACGTGCCCACGAACGGCGGCGAGCTGCTGGGCATCGAGCGCGCGACCGGCAAAATACGGTGGCGCAAAAGGTTGCCAGGCCCGGTGTGGCAGTCACCGGTTATCGTCAACGACGTGTTGATCCAAGGCGACTGCAGCGGCGTGCTGCACGCGTACAACGTACGCGACACCACGATCGATCCCCCACAACTGTGGTCGGTGCAACTCGCCGGTTGCATCGAGTCGACCCCCGCCGTGTGGAAGGGCCGAATATATGTCGGCGCACGCGGCGGAAAGTTCTATGCGATCGGAGATCCGTGACATGAGTACCACCACGTCGTCCGCCACCCGCGATCCGGTGCAGGAAGCGATCGAAAGCGATCGCCCGCTCGTCGTCGTGTCGTGCGACGCGCACGTCGGGCCGAAGCTGCGCGACCAGTTGCGCGACTACTGCCCCGCGGACTACCGCGATCGATTCGACGACTTCATCGCACGCCACGAAGCGACGCAAGCCGCAGCACGCGTCGCCGGCGGCGTGGTCCCTCACTCGTTCCCCGGCGAAGACGTGACCCTGCTCGAGGGTCATCACGACTCGCACGCGTACGTTCGTGATATGGACGCCGAAGGGGTCGCGGCCGAGGTGCTCTACCACTTCAGCCAGAACGGCGAACCGATGCCGTTCGTGGTGAATCCGGGCGGTGGGCTGGGCTCGGTGCCGCTCGACGCGCTTGACGAAGGCGCCGTTGGCTACCGGATGTACAACCGCTGGCTCGCCGACTTCGTGTCGGTCGCACCCGAGCGTTTCGTCGGTCTCGCCTATCTGCCGATGTGGGACATCGACGCGGCGGTCGCCGAGCTCGAGTGGGCGGCCGCGGCCGGCCTGCGCGGCGTGAACTTCCCGCCGCCCAGCCGCCCCGGGCACCTCGAGTACAACAACCCGGCGTGGGAGCCGTTCTGGGATGCGTGCGCAGACCTCGCCATGACTCTCAACACACACTCGGGGAACGCCGCACCGTTCGACTATTTCGGCGGGCCGGGCGGCCAAGACCTGCTCATCTACGAATGCGGCGGTTGGATGGCCCGCCGCGCGGTGTGGTGGCTGATCCACGGTCGCGTGTTCGAGAACCACCCCAAGCTCAAGCTGGTCATCACCGAGCAGTTCGAAGGCTGGTGGACCAACACCCTCGCCGAGATGGACGTGGTCTACGCGCGCTTCAACGTGTTG
>JANMVY010000638.1:0-2842 GCA_031393535.1 Actinomycetes bacterium
CCGGTGATCGAATCGCGGAAGTACGAGCGCATCATGTGCTGGTCCTCGGACACGCCCTGCGAGGCGGCTGCGATGACCGCAGGCACGCCCTTCAAGTCCTTCGCCCGTTCGAGCGTGGTGACGAGCAGTGCTTGGCCGCCGTCGGACTCCTGGCAGCAGTCGAGCAGGTGCAGCGGTTCGACGATCCACCGCGAGTTCTGGTGATCCTCGAGGGTGACCGGTCGTTGGTAGAAGTGCGCCTTCGGGTTGACGGCTGCGTGCTTGCGGTCGGCTACCGCTATGCGACCGAAGTCGAGTGAAGTTGCGCCGTACTCGTGCATGTACCGCGTGGCGAACATGGCGACCCACGACGCTGGGGTGAGCAACCCGAACGGTGAGGACCACGCAAACTGGGTCTCGACGGCTTCGGAGCCGCCGCCCCGCGTTTGCACGCCTGCGCCGAAGCGGTGCCATGACCGCTCGTTGAACGCGCGGTACGCGAGCACGTAGTCGGCCTGGCCCGACGCGACGGCCATGGCGGCCTGCGCCACCGTGCCGCACGCCGCGCCGCCACCGTGATGGATCATCGAGAAATGCTTGAGCTCGGTGATGCCGAGGTTGCGTGCGACTTCGATCTCGGGGTTCATCTCTGCGGAGAACGTGACCATGCCGTCGACACGTGACGGATCGAGGCCCGCGTCGGCACAGGCGAGTGCGCATGCCTCGACGGCGAGTTGCATCGGTGTGCGCCCGGAGTCCTTGGTGAACGGGGTGGCACCGATGCCGGCGATGGCGGTTGTGCCTGCGTAGTTGGTGATCGCCATCGTTCTCAGCTCCGTGCCGGCGCGCTCAGGGGGAGCGCTATGTCGGCGGTTCCGGTGACATGTGCGCCGAGGCTGTTGAGGCCCTGGTACGCAATGGTGACGACGCCCTCTCCGTCGATCATGGCTTTGTTCGTCACCGAGCCCGACAACGTCATCGTGTCGTAGGGGTGGTTGGGTGCGCCCAGGCGCAGCTTGATGTTCTTGAACACGGCATCGGGCCCGGCCCAGTCGGTTATATAGCGACCCGACAGCCCACTCGAGGTGAGAATGTTCATGAAGATGTCCTTCGAGCCCTTGCGTCTCGCGGCGTCGCGGTCGTGGTGCACGTCCTGATAGTCGCGTGACGCGATGGCCGTCGAAACGATCAACGTCGGCGTCAGCGGGATCGCGCACAACGGCAACTTGTCACCGACCGTGACCTCGTCGAACGCGCGGGTAGCGACGCGCGGTGCGACCCGCGCCGGCTGGAACTGCGGGAGTACGACATCGTCATCGGCCTGGAGCCAGCACACTTCGAGCGGCATGCCGACCTCGAGTTGCTCGCGTGTGCACGCCACGATGTTCGAGACCATGCGTACGCCTTCTTCGAGCTCGACGAGGCCGACAAGGATCGGATAGTCGAACGCGGGCACGTGCGGGTAGTGGGGAACGGCATAGCTGTAGAGCGTTCCCCTTCCCGACGCCACCTTCCACTGCGCCTCGACCGGCATCTCGCCGGTTTTCGGGTTGCGCACCATGGGCGGATACACGGAGGTGCCGTCGCTGAAGGTCTGCACGCGGAGCTCGTGCTCGCGGCAACCTTCCCAGAACCACGCGTTGTCGGCGTTGGTGTTCGGCCGGGGCCGCTTGGGGCGCTCACCGTCGGTCGCCGCGCTGGTCGAGGGGCGACCTGTACCCGGACGGAACTTCAGGATGCGGAAGAACATCGAGCCGACCTGCTCGCCGGTCTGGTCGTAGTACTCGGTCTCGGTTGTGACGAAGTGGCCGATGCCGAGCCCGGTCTGCTTCTCGTCGGTGACGTCGACGAGCTTCTGCACGCTGGTGACGACATCGCCGGGCCGCAGGTACCGCCGATAGACGTGCTCGCTGTTGGTCGCGACGACACCGACGTAGCCGGCCGCATCGAGCCGCGCGTTGACGCCGCCCTGTGGATCGTTCGGGTCGAGCGTGCGGGGGATGTTGCCGATCATCGTCCAGGCGTTGAGCATGGTGGGCGGCGCAACGATGCCGCCGTGCGGTCCAGCCGCGGCGTGCGCCGCGTCGACGTAGTTCGGGTTGGTGTCCTCCATCGCGTCACACCAGTGCCGGATCATCGACGGGTTCACGGCGTCGCGCGCCGGAACGGATGTACCCGTGGCGCCGACGTTCGCCTGCAACGCGGCGAGAAACGTTGCGCCATTCGCGTCGCTCATGCATCTCCCCTTTTGCACCCGGTACCCGGGGTCCGGCCCACGGTAGCCGTCAGACGAAGAATGCGCGAACGCGGCGTTCACGCACCGCAACTTTGGTCGTATGACCACCGCGACGGGGGTACATCGACCAAAGTTGGCCGCGGACCAGCGGCCCTGGCAGGTCGGGCAGAGGCGGGTCAGCGTCGCTGGCAGGTCGGGCAGAAGGTTGTGCCGCGTGCGTCGATGACCATGCGCCGGAGGGCGGTGCCGCAGCGGACGCACGGCTCGTCGTGGCGTCCGTAACACGACAACGCGTGCTGGTTCTCACCTCGACCGCCCTCGAAGTTGCGGTAATCGCGCAGCGTGGTTCCGCCGTTGTCGATACCTTGCGCGAGCACGTGACGAACCGCTTCGTGCAACCGTGTGGCCTGGGGCTTGGTCACGTGTCGCGACGCCGGGTGCAGCCGGGCGCGCCAGAACGCCTCGTCGGCGTAGATGTTGCCCACGCCGGCGACGGGGCGTTGCGACAGCAGTTGGGTTTTCAGCCGTGCGGTACTCGCCCGCAGCGCACGCCACAGTTGCTCGGGGGTGAACGCAGGGTCGAATGGCTCGGGGCCCTGGGCAGCGAGCGTGGGAAGGGAGGTGTAC
>JANMVY010000526.1:0-2430 GCA_031393535.1 Actinomycetes bacterium
CTATCAAAAGCGCGTGCCGACGCGGAAGGTGAACGAGGTGATCATGCGTGCACAGTCGGCGACGCCTGCACCGCACGGTGGGCGCATCATGTACGCCACGCAGGGCGCGACCGATCCGCCCACGTTCACGTTGTTCGCGAACAAGGAGATCTCTCCGGCATATCTGCGGTACCTCGAGCGCATGTTGCGCGAGGAGTTCAAGTTCGGGTCGACGCCCATCAAGATGCGTGTGCGTCGCCGCGATTCCTAGGCGGATGACACGTGCCGTGGTGTGAGCCATGTGGGCGGTTCTACAATCCGAACACGCTGACGCCCGAGGGCAAGTGCCCGAGCGAGCACCAGGTCGCAGATGCGGACATCGCCAGCACCAAGGTGCCGTGGCATTTTTGGGCGTTGCTCCTCGCGCTCGGCGTGTATCTCGCGTGGCGCGCCGTGCAAGGCGTGGTGTGGCTCGCGGGGTGAACCCGCGAGCCGCCGCCTGCTACGCGCCATCGCTCAGATGATGAACAGCATTTCTTGGTACGTCGGCAGCGGCCAAAGGTCGTCGGCAACGATGCTCTCGAGTGTGTCGGCGGCGGCGCGCACCGACGCCATGGCAGGGACCAGCGAGGCGCAGCATTGCCGTGCCTCGGCGAACGCGTCGACCGCGCCGTGATGCGCCAGGGCGCCTTCGAGCTCGACCGTGCCTGACTTGAGGGCGGTGATCGCTGCCGACACGGTGTCGAGTACATCGGAGTCGAACGGATGGCCGACTGCGAGGAGACTCGCGCCGTTTGCGGCGAGCTCGCCCTGGTAACGAAGCGCGGCCGGGAGGATGACCGTCTTCGCCATCTCGACCGTGGCCTTCGCTTCGACCGTGACGCTCAGGGTGTATTGCTCGAGGTACACCTCATACCTGCTGCGCAGCTCGCGCTCGTTCAGCACACCGTGCTTTGCGAACAGCTCCTTCACCTCGGGCGTTTGAAGCTGGGGCAATGCGTCGATGGTGGTACGAAGGTTCAACAGACCGCGCGCCTCCGCCTCGATCTGCCATTCTTCGGCGTAGCCGTTGCCGTTGAACACGACCGAGCCGTGCGTGCTGATGATGTCCTCGAGCACCTTCTGGACTGCCACGTTGAAGTCCGCGCCGGGCACGGTCATTGCACTTTCGAGGATGGTCGCGATGTGGTCGAGTGAGTCGGCGAGGATTGTGTTGATCGCGATCATCGGTCCGGCGATCGATTGCGACGCGCCCGGTGCGCGGAACTCGAAGCGATTGCCGGTGAAGGCGAACGGGCTCGTGCGGTTGCGGTCGCCTGGGTCGGCGGGCAACGCGGGCAGCGTGTCGACGCCGATGATGAGGGTTCCCTTCTCTTTCGACGAGGTGGCGCCCCCCTTCGCGATCTGATCGAAGACGTCGGTGAGTTGCTCGCCGAGGAAGATCGAGATGATCGCGGGCGGAGCCTCGTTCGCGCCGAGCCGGTGATCGTTCGCGGCGGACGCGACCACCGCGCGCAACAACCCGCCGAACTTGTGCACGCCACGAATCACCGCGGCACAAAAGACCAGGAACTGCGCGTTCGCGTGCGGCGTGTCGCCCGGGTTCAAGAAGTTGCCCAACGTGCTGTTGCCGATGGAGAAGTTGACGTGTTTGCCTGAGCCATTGACACCGGCAAACGGCTTCTCGTGCAGCAGACACTCCATGCCGTACTTCTGGGCCACCTTCTTCAGCGTGACCATCAACAGCTGCTGATGATCGGTCGCGAGGTTGGCCTTTTCGAACACCGGCGCGATCTCGAACTGACCGGGTGCGACCTCGTTGTGCCGTGTCTTCGCCGGAATGCCAAGCTTGAACAGCTCGCGTTCGGCGTCGATCATGAATGCGAGGACGCGCTCGGGGATCGCGCCGAAGTAGTGGTCGTCGAACTCCTGGCCTTTGGGGGGCTTCGCTCCGAACAGCGTGCGACCCGTTGCCAACAGGTCAGGGCGAGCGAAGTAGAAGTGACGGTCGACGAGGAAGTACTCCTGTTCGGGGCCCGCGTACGACACGACGGTCTCGGGGTTGGCGTGCCCGAACAGCTCGAGGATGCGCTTGGCCTGCACGTTCATGGCCTGCTGTGAACGCAGGAGGGGAGTCTTCTTGTCGAGAGCCTCACCGGTCCACGAGACGAACACCGTGGGGATGCACAGCGTGTTCCCGTTGGGGTTCTCGAGGATGTACGCGGGGCTCGTGACATCCCAGCCGGTGTAGCCACGCGCCTCGAACGTGCCTCGTAGCCCGCCGTTCGGGAAACTTGACGCATCCGGCTCACCCTGCACCAGGGCCTTGCCGGCGAATTCAGCCATCGCACCGCCAACGCCGTCGGGTTCGAGGAAGCTGTCGTGCTTTTCCGCCGTGAGGCCGGTAAGCGGATAGAAGACGTGCGCGTAGTGGCTTGCCCCCTTCTCGAC
>JANMVY010000748.1:0-9293 GCA_031393535.1 Actinomycetes bacterium
GTTTCATGTCTATCGGTGGCGCACTCGATCACGACGCGGGCCGCCCCGCCGAACGGGGGGTACGCGCCCACGGCGAGCCAACCCCGGTAGGCCAGCGACGCCTCGGCACGCCGAACCGCGTCGCCCGGCCAGCCCATCATCGTGGTCGCGTGCGAACCGATTGTCGCGCCGGTCGAGGCTTCGGTGAGCACGAGTATCTCGGGCGGTGTCAGACCGTGCGCTCGCCACGCGGCGATGTGTGCCGCGCCCCGGTGCTCGCGTAACGTCACGGTGCTCAGCCAGACGTCGCTCAGGGTGTCATTCCTGGTTCCGCGAGCGCGCCATGCGGCGAACAGCGCGTGGCCGGCCGGCTCGAGCGCGTCGATCGCACGCCGCAGCAGTGCGTTGGTTGTCGGTGCATCGAAATCGGAACGCACCCCCGATGAGAGATACCGGTCGATTGCGTCGAGCCGGCATGCGATGAGGGTGTCCGGGTCGGTCTTGGACCATGCCGACGCGATTCCCGCGACCACGCGGTCGGGGGGCAGCACCGCGAGCAACGCCACCGCGGCAGCTCCGGGCACGGCGCCGAGGCATGCGAGGCGGCCGCCGAAGTACCAATCCATCTGCGTGAGGTTCTGGCACCCACGACGGTGGTCATACGCGGCGAAACCGAGTTGCGCGACCGGTTCGGCGTGCATTTGGAGACGGCGCTCCGGTGTGCTCGCTATGTCATTCATGTTCCCCCTGCCAAACCGACGATTCCGGTGATCGAATTGAATGATAGAGATGAAGAGCGGCGACGTTGAAGGGAACAGGGGAACCCATGGGTGAGCTGTCGGGGAAGGTCGCGATCATCACTGGCGCGGCGTCGGGTGTCGGTGCGGCGACAGCGTCGCTCATGGCGGCGCGCGGTGCGTCGGTGGTGGTGGCCGACATCAACGACCGTGGGGCGCAAGAGATCGTCGCCTCGATCGAAGCCGCCGGTTGTCGTGCGGTCGGATGCTGCGTCGATGTGCGCAACGAAGACTCGGTACGTGCCATGGTCGACGCTGCGCTCACCGCGTACGGTCGGCTCGACATCCTGCATAACAACGCTGCGGCGCTCGGTGCCGACGTGCTCGGCCGCGATCTCGATCTCGTGACGATGACGGTCGAGCTCTGGGATACCACGATGGCCGTGTCGTTGCGCGGCGTGATGCTCGGCTGCAAATATGCCTTGCCGCCCATGCTCGAGCAGGGCCACGGCGTGATCCTCAACACCACGTCGGTGGCGGGCCAGACCGGCGACGTGAAGCGTGCGGCGTACGGCTCGGCGAAGGCGGGTGTCGACACGCTCACCAAGTACGTCGCGACGATGTACGGAAAGCAGGGCATCCGCTGCAACGCGATCGCCCCTGGGCTGATCATGAGTCCGCCGGCTATCGCGAACCTCACTCCCGCGATGCTCGACGCGACGTTGCGAAACCGACTGTTGCAACGGGCGGGTACGCCGGCCGACGTTGCGGCGATGGCTGCGTTCTTGGCGAGTGACGACGCGGGCTTCATCACCGGGCAGACCTTCAACGTCGATGGTGGTGTGCTCGCGCACCACCCCGCGTACTCGCAGAACGTCGTGATCGGATGAGCACCGACACCTCGAAGGTCGAGGCGCTCGTCGACGAGTTGCTCCGCACGCACGACCCGGCTTCGACGCCGCCGACCGAGTTCTGGGGCGCGCAGTTCGATCTCGGGCTGGCGTGGGTGGAGTTCCCGGTCGGGCTCGGCGGTCTGGGCGTCGCACCCGCGCTGCAGGAGGTGGTCGCCGAGCGGCTCGACGCGACAGGTGCGCCGAGCAACGATCTGATCAACTTCGTCGGCTTGGGAACTGCAGGGCCGGCCATCGTCGGCTTCGGATCCGACGAGCAGCAGCAGCGGTACCTACGTCCGCTGTTCACCTGCGAGGAGGTCTGGTGTCAGCTCTTCAGCGAGCCCAGTGCGGGTTCCGACCTCGGCAACCTTGCCACCAGCGCCGCGCGAGACGGCGACGAATGGGTGCTCAACGGCCACAAGGTGTGGACGACGCTCGCGCACGTCTCCACGTACGGCATCTGCGTCGCGCGCACGCACCCCGATCTTCCGAAGCACCGCGGCCTGACGTTCTTCCTCGTCGACATGCGAACGCCGGGGGTCGAGGTGCGTCCGTTGCGCCAGATCAGCGGTGAGGCCGAGTTCAATGAGGTGCTGTTCACCGATGCACGCGTTCCCGACTCGATGCGCGTCGGCGAGCCAGGGGAGGGTTGGCGCGTCACCATCGGCGCCCTGATGCACGAACGCAGTCACAACGCCGATCTCGCGAAGCGGCCCCGCGGTATGGGGCCGGTCGCGCATGCGGTTCGGCTCTGGCAGGAGATGGGGCTGACCGACCCGGTACGGCGCGACGCGTTGGTGCGCATCTGGATAGAGGCGGAGGTGATCCGGCTCACGTCGATCCGCGCCGAGCAGCTCCGCAAGAGCGGCATACCGGGCCCGGAAGGTTCAACCGGGAAGTTGGCCACCGGGATCTTGCCCCAACGCGTGTTCGAGTTTTGCATGAGCCTGCTCGGTCCGGCCGGCATGGTGATCTCCGACTACGAGATGCGCCAACCCGACCGCATGTTCGAAGGCAACATGGGTGATGGCACCGAGGACGTTGAGGTCGTCAAGGCGTTCCTGAACAGCAGGTCGGCAACCATCGGTGGCGGCACCACCGAGATCCAGAAGAACACGATCGCCGAGCGGGTGCTCGGGTTGCCCAAAGAGCCGCGCACCGATCGCGATGTGCCGTGGTCGTCCACGGCCGAGCGCCGGCCATGAACCGTCCGTGCGTGGCGAGCCGACCGTTGCGATGAGCGAGCTGTCGCGATGACGTTGTCGTACGTCCCGGCCGACCCGCAAGGAGCGACCTTGCGCGACTCGACGGTCGGTGACCTATTGCGCGCTGCTGCTGCGCAGGCGCCTCACCACACCGCCCTGGTCTTCGCCACCGTGCAGGATGGCATCGTCGCCAAGTGGACCTACGCCGAGTTTTACGCCGAGGCGAGGGCGGCGGCGTTCGCGCTGCGGGCGCGGTTCGAGCCCGGAGAACGTGTGGCGATCTGGGCGTCGAATCGGCCTGAATGGCTCTTCGTGCAATTCGGCGCGGCCCTCGCCGGCGTCGTGCTCGTCACCGTGAACCCGGCCTTTCGTTTGTTCGAGGCGGGCCCCGTGCTCCACCGTGCGCGCCTGTCCGGCATGGTGGTCGCCCGGGAGTCGCGCGGAAACCCGCTGCGCGAGATGGTCGACGTGCTCCGTCTCGAACTGCCGGCGCTTCGTGAGGTAATCGATCTCGACGATTGGGCGGCCTTCCTCGCCACGCCTCCTTCGTCGGTGACACTGCCGGAGGTTGCTCCGGCAGATCCGGTGCAGATCCAGTTCACGTCCGGCACGACCGGCGCGCCGAAGGGCGCTGTGCTCACCCATCGCGGCATGTCGAACGTTCCCCGCATCGCGACCGATCACTTCGAGCTCGGCCCTTCGCCTGTGTGGATCAACGCAATGCCGATGTTCCATGTGGGCGGCTGCGGTTTGTCCACTGTCGGGCCGATGGCATCGCTCGGTACGCAGGTGCTGCTCGATCGCTTCGAGCCGGCGCTGGTTTTGCAGCTGGTCGAGTCCGAACGGGCGACGTTCCTCGGTGGCGTGCCCACCATGCTCATCGGGCTGCTCGAGCACCCTGATTTCGCGTCGCGCGACCTCTCGTCGCTGAAGGTGGTGCTCTCAGGTGGTGCCGCCGTCGCGCCCGACCTTGTGGTGCACATCGAGCGCACGCTCGGTGTGAAGTTCCTTGTCGCGTTCGGTCAGACCGAGGCTCACGGTCACGTTTGCCAGACCCGGCCCGACGACACGCCGCAGGACAAGGCCGAGACCATCGGTCGGCCGCTGCCGTTCATCGAGTTCCGCGTCGCCGATCCCGCCACAGGTGCCACGGTCGAGCACGGTGTCATCGGCGAGTTGTGCGCACGGCACGGCGCGCTGATGACTGGGTACTTCGACGACCCCGGGGCCACGAGCGCTGCGATCGACGCCCACGGCTGGTTGCACACCGGTGACCTCGGCACGATGGATGCGCGTGGGTACGTCCGATTCACCGGTCGGCTGAAGGAGGTCATCGTGCGCGGCGGCGAGAACATCCATCCACGCGAGATCGAGGACGTGCTGTTCATGCACCCCGACGTCGCAGAGGCGGCGGTGATTGGCGTGCCGGATGAGCGATGGGGCGAACAGGTCGCTGCGTTCGTCCGGCTCAACGCGGCATCGCATGCGACGGTCGACGATCTTCGACGCCACGTGCGCACGATGCTCGCACCGCAGAAGGTTCCGGCGTCGTTCACGTTCGTCGACGCACTTCCGCTGAACGCGTCGGGCAAGGTCCAGAAGTTCGTGCTGGTCGATCGATGGAACAGCGCGTCCGAGGAAAGGTAGTCATGACGAACAAGCGATTCTGGGAACGCGCGCAGGAGCAACCGGAGCGGATCGCGCTCGTCGATCCGTCAGGCGAGCAGATCAGCGCGGGCGCCCTGCTGAGCGCCGGGAACCAGGCGGTGCGCGCCGCGCGAGCTCGTGGTGTGCGTCCTGGCGACACCGTCGCGGCGTTGCTCCCGAACGGCCGTGAGCTCATCGAGCTCTATCTCGCGGCCATGCAAGCCGGCTGGTACCTCACGCCGATCAATCACCATCTGACGGCACCAGAGGTGGCGCACATCGTGACCGACTCGGACGCGAGACTCCTGGTGACCCACGAAGGCTTCAGCGAGCTCGCGCGCGAGGCGATCGCGGCGCTCGACCACGCGCCACCTGTGCTCACGGTGGGCGATTTCGGCATCGGCGAGGACTGGCGCACCGCCCTGGCCGTGCACACCGATGACCCTCCCGACGAGCGCACGTCGGGCGGCATCTTGTACTACACCTCCGGCACCACCGGACGACCCAAAGGCGTGCGTCGACCGTTACCTCAGTGCAGCCCTGACGAGAGCGCCGGCATGTACTCCGAGCTCTTGCGCTTGTGCGGCATCTCGTCGTCGGAGGACGATGTGCATCTCTGCACTTCGCCGCTGTATCACACCGCCGTCCTGGCGTTCGCGACCGACGCACTGCACGGTGGCCAGACGGTGGTGGTCATGGACCGCTGGGACGCAGCCCACGCGCTCGACCTCGTCGCCCTCCACGGGGTCACGAACACGCACGTGGTGCCGACGCAGTTCCATCGACTGCTCGCGCTGCCCGACGACGTGCGAAAGGCTGCCGACGTGTCGTCGCTGCGCTACGTGCTGCACGGCGCCGCGCCGTGCCCGGTCGATGTGAAGCGCCGCATGATCGCGTGGTGGGGGCCGGTGATCGTCGAGTACTACGGCACTACCGAAGGTGGTGGCACGGTCGTCACATCGGCCGAGTGGCTCGGACGTCCGGGCACCGTGGGCAGACCGTGGCCCGGTGCCGAGATACGCATCCTCGACGATGCCGAGCAGGCGGCGAGCAGCGGGACGCCAGGGCTCGTCTACATCAAACTCGGTTCCGAACCGTTCGAGTATCACGGCGACCCGGCGAAGACGGCCGGCAACCGGCTCGGCGACTTCTTCACCGTCGGAGACATCGGCTATGTCGACGATGCCGGCTTCTTGTTCCTGTGCGATCGCGTCGCCGATGTGATCATCGCCGGTGGCGTGAACGTCTATCCGGCCGAGATCGAAGGGGTGTTGCTGGCCCATGCGGCTGTGGTCGACGTTGCGGTCGTGGGCGCGCTCGACGAGGCGCTCGGTGAGCGCGTCGTTGCGGTGGTACAACCGGTACCGCAGCGTGCCGCTGACCCTGGGCTCGTAGCAGAGTTGCTGGCTCATTGCGCCGGGCGCCTCGCCCGTTTCAAGACACCGACCGAGGTGCTTCTCGTCGACTCGTTGCCTCGTGATCCGAACGGCAAGCTGCCGCGTCGCCACGTACGCGAACAGGTACGGGCCGCCGCGGCGTCAGCACCGATCTAGACGCGGCGTCCCGACCTGCGTCCAGGGGTGACACCTCGGATGCGGTCACGTTGCGTGACGTACGGCAATCTGGATCGAGAAGGGCGGGCAGGGATGAAGCAATCGTCGGCGAGGCTGCACCACGCGTCACGAGCTGAGCTGGTGGCGTCCGTGCTGCGGGACCGCATCGTCGACGGCGTACTGGCCGACGGTGGTGAGCTCCCCAAGCTTGAGGAGCTGCTCACCGAGTTCGGGGTCAGCAAGCCCACGCTGCGCGAAGCGTTGCGCATCCTCGAGGCCGAAGGGCTCATCACCGTGCGCCGAGGCAAGCTTGGCGGTGCGGTGGTGCACACCCCACGTGCACAGAACGCGGCGTACACGTTGGGCCTGATCTTGCGCGCCGAGCAGGTCGAGCTCGGCGACGTGGCCTTGGCGCTCCAACGACTCGAGCCGGCGTGCGCGGCACTCTGTGCAGAACGACCCGATCGGGCGACCGAGGTGATGCCCTCCCTCGATGCAGTGCAGGCCGAGGCGGTCGCCGCACTCGCGGGGTCCGAGCACGAGTTCATCGTAGCGTCCTCCCGCTTCCACACCCAGCTCGTCGCAAGCTGCGGCAACGCGACCATGATCCTCGTCGCGGGCGCGCTCGAGTCCATTTGGATGGCGCACGCCGAGGTGCTGGTTCGCGAGGAGGGCGGTGGTCGTCGCCCCACGGTGGCTGATCGCAAACGAGCGGTCGCGCTCCACGCCAAGATCCTGGAGAAGATTCGCAGCGGCGACGCCGAAGGTGTCTACCGCTCGACACACCAGCACCTCGAACAGGCGCAGATGTTCCCCTTGGGCAAGGAGCGCACACTGATTCGACTCACCGGGTTGCACGGCTTTCCTGCGCCGTCTGCCGGGTGGACGGCCCGCACGCCTCGCAGCCTCGAGTTGTGACATCTCGCGGTTCGCGACACCGACCGGGAGGTAGTCGGCAAGGTCGTGGACCGGCTCCGCGGTTGACTGCACGGTGACGGTGCTGGTGAGCCGGATGCGGTGACTTGTGCGATTGCAGCGAGAACGACGGCCGGCGACGCGAGGGCGAAGTCGGGGCGGTGGTGCTCACCAACGCCGAGCACGTCGAGGCCGGCTGCGTTGGAGAGTTTCGCGAGCTCGATGAACTCGCGTAATCGGAGAACTCGCGTAGTCGGACCGCCGGGTCGATCGGTCGGCCGGTGACCGGGTGGGCGGTGATCTCGCCGAAGGTGAACAACCCGATCTCGAACGGGCGGGCGATGGTCAGAAGGTTGCTCTCGCGGCGCTCAGGTCGGTGAGCCAGCGATACAAGTGGGCGATAGCAGCCGCGCTGAGGCTATGTCCGCCCGGATCGCGCACGCCGGTAGTGGCGCTGCCCGCCTCGCCGTGAAGGTAGGTCCAGGTCCGCTCGAGCAGGTCGCGGGGGATGACGACGTCCGCGTCGCCGTGGGCGACCAGGACCGGTAGTCCGGCGAGGCGCCTTGGGGTGGTGGGCACGCCGGCGTCGAAGGGCAGTGTCCCGAAGAGGATCGCCGCGCCCTTGTATCGCTTGGGGTCGTCGAGGATCAGCCCGCCGGCCATCGCAGCGCCGCCGCTGAAGCCGACGAGGACCACCGTTCGTCTGGCCGGTGCGATGCCGTCCAACCATGTGCGGAACCACGCCGTGGTCTCGGCGAGCGACTCGGCGACGGGACGCCCAACGCCGCGGTTGGCGAACCAGGCGTATCCGCCGCCCTCGGCGATGGGTGCGCGCAGCGCCGCATAGGCCAGGGCGTCGGGAAGGTGGTCGGCGAGCGCTATGATCTCGGCTTCGTTGGACCCCCGGCCGTGCAGCAGCACCACCAGCGGGCCCTCGCTGTTGTGCTCGCCGCACCAGGCGACGACGGGCGGGCCGTAGGCGTTCATGACTGTTCCTGGTCGGCGCGGAGCGCGACGTGTCCGGCGGTGCGGACGCCGGTCCATCGTCGCATTTCGTCGGCGAGCTCGAGCTGGTCGATGGGGGCCGCGTTCTCGTACGGGCCCCATTCGTCGCGCGGGAGCATCCACATCAGTTCGAACTCGTTGCCGTCGGGGTCGCCGCCGTAGACGCTCTTGGTGGCCCCGTGGCTGGATTCGCCGGTGTAGGCGCCGGCGTCGAGGAGTGCCTGGCGGGCGGCGGCCAGCTCGTCGATCGTGTCGAGCTGCCAGGCCAAGTGGTACAAGCCGATGGCGCCGCGTCGTTTCGGGCCACCTGCTGTGCCGACGCCGAACAGGCCGAGGTCGTGGTGGTTTCCCGAGCGGGGCAGACGCAGGAACGCCGCGTTGGCGCGCGGTTCGCGGACGACGATCTCCATGCCGAATACGTCGGTGTAGAAGCACACCGACCGGTCGAGGTCAGCGACGAACAGCACTGCGTGGTTGAGACGAACAGGCGAGATGGCCATGACGGGGTCCTTTCGGGGATGTTCCCCGGGGTGGTGGATTGTGCGATGTTCAGTTGGCGTTGTCGGTGCGGACGGCGGATACCTCGAATTCGAGGATCACCTTCTCGCTGACGAGCACGCCGTCGGCTTCGAGGGCGGCGTTCCAGTTGACGCCCCGGTCCTTGCAGTTGACGGTCGTCGCAAGGGTGCCGGTCGAGGCGGTTGTGGTTGTGGTGGTGCTCATGTGCTGTGATCTCCTCAGAATCAATCATCACAGCCAACATAGATGATACGTCATCTATTCCGCTTGGTTGGACCTGACCTCGCCGTCGACCGGGTCGACACTGAGCCGGTGCGCGAACCGAAACGGAGCAACAGATGACGTCACTCGAGCCGCACCAATTTCCATCGATCCCGATCGCCGGCTGGCCGGACACACACACACCGTCCACCTGTACGCCCAGGTCGTCGGCAAGATCCGCCTCGCCAATGCGCCGCTCGTGAACCACTGGTGGAACTCGACCCTGTACGTGACGGCATGGGGGCTCACGACATCGCTGATGCCACATCCCACCGGCAAGGCGTTTCAGGTCGACTTCGACTTCGTCGCGCACCGTCTCGAGATCGGCACCGTCGACGGCGCCATCCGTTCGGTGCCCATCGAGGACCGCCCAGTCGCCGACTTCTACGTCGCGGTCATGTCGATGCTCGACGAGCTAGGTGTTGGCCAGCCGCGCTCCGGCCTCGACGGCCATGAGGAGGCCATCGCCGGTGTTGCCGCCAGGGCTGAGCGGTTTCACGTCGTAGCCGATGAGGGTCATCACCATCGCGTGGTTCCATTCGAACCCACCACACGCGAGCACGACACCTCGGCGCGCAC
>JANMVY010000751.1:0-3312 GCA_031393535.1 Actinomycetes bacterium
CCGACGAGACGAAACGCAGTCATCGTCGCCATCGCGCGTCGCGCTCAGCCGGAGCTTGCGGCAACGGTGTTGATGAGCATGGTGGGCGCAGCCGATGCCGAGAAGTAGTTCGGCATGTCGGCCTGCAATGCGCCGGAACCCGGGCCACCCATCGACTCTTGGAGATCCTCCATCGAGTTGAAGTACAGGTGAGCGACCGCGGCATAACCGGAATCGGGCGCGCATGCATCGGCTTCCCATTTGGCGAGCTTGGGCCACGCAGTAGCGCACATGGGCATGTGCGTCGACTTCCAATAGTCGAAGTTGAACGGCGCGTTCACGTCTGTCGGATACATGACCATGACCCGGATCATCCGAGGCCCCCTTCGTCGAATTCGGACACGCTACTGCGAGGCGCCGAGCCCCGGTACGACTGCAGTGTCGTAGTACTCGTTCCAGCGCATGATCTTGCCGTTGTCGAACTCGGCGATGCTCATGACGGGGAGCGCAAGCGCGACAGATCCGTCCGCCCGCTTCATGATGTCAACCCGTTCGACGAGCACAACATCTCCGCTGCTTGCGACATGACGAATTTCGGAGTCATAGGCCGGGAACATCACGCCCCACGAACGAACAATGGCGATCGCTTCGTCGGCGCCGGTGGTGGTCGGAAGGCCCGCCTGCACCCACACGGTGGCGTCGGTGAACAGCTCGCGGATCGCCGCGCACATCGCCTCGACCCCGCCGGTCGGCCACGAGTAAGGCACGACTTGTTCGTCGACGATCGAGAAGCCTGCATCGTTGAGCCAACGCCGATACGTCGCCGTCTCGGCTTGGCTCCACCACATCGTCGCCGTCGTGCCCAGCCACCGGTCTTCGGAACCGATCCACGCGTCGACGCCCGCGGTGAGCACCAAGACACCGTCAGGTCGGAGCCATCGTGCGACGTGAGACAACACCACCGGTTGCTGTGCGATTGGGAGATGGATGATCGAGTACAAGAACACGGCCGCGTGGAACGTGCTGTCGTCGAAGGACACCGCATAGCTCATGCGTCAGTGTCGTTCATGGAGTGAGTCGGGTTCGGTAGCGGACCTCGACAACCGGGGGCCCGAAAGATGTATCGGTCTTGGTCGCACCGTCCGCGTTCCAGCCCGCGCGCTCGTAAAACCGTCGAGCACGAACGTTCGCTTCGGCGACCCACAACACTGCCTCGACGTGCCCGCGCGCCCTGAGCACGTCGACGACCGCCGCGAACAGCGCCCGGCCGACGCCGCGGCCGATCACGTCGGGATGCAGGTAGATCGACCACACCTCGCCGACGTCCGAACCCAAGCCATCCTGGTTCGGGCCGATCGATGAGAAGCCCTGCACAATCGCATCGACTTCGACTACCAGCATGCGCGCATGGGGACGCTCGTCCCCGGTAGCGAGCCATTCGGTCCACTCTCGGCCGCGTGCCTCAAGGTCGAGTGCGTCGAGATGGTCGTCACCGAACACACCCCGATAGGTGGCTTGCCACGACTGCACCTGCACGCGGCCAATCGCTGCACCGTCACCGTCGCGCGCGTCGCGGACGAACACCGAGCCGCTCATCTCGATCATGCCCCACGGCCGCCCGTCGCGCCCGCGTCAACATCGCGGAGTGGGAGGACGGTGCTTTCGCCAGAGGATCGACGAGCTGAGGTGGTGAGTCTCGACGGTGACAGCGCCCTACGGTCCCATGTCGCGGTGATCACCGACTTCGTTGACGTGGCCGACCGGGACCCAGCTGATCGTGCGCTGAGCGAGCAACTTCACCAAGCTCGCCCGCTACCGCCAGGCCCTCGAGGCCGGCACCGACCCCTCGATCGTCTCCGGGTGGATCGAGGAGGTGAAACTCGAACGCTGAAGCCGCCGAGCTGCAACTGCGCCGCAAACGCGGCGACGGACGCATGACCCGCGAAGAGATCCGCTCGCTCGTCGAGCAGCTCATGGGCATCGTCGGCGTCCTACAGAACGCCCACCCCGACGACCGTCGAGCCATCTACCAGGAGCTCAACGTTTCGATCCGCTACCACACCGACGGCCGCATCCATGTGAAGGCCGGGCCGAGAGCGTGTACTGACGAGTGTGTCGGAGGGGACTTTAACTTTGAGTACACGCGATCTCTGGGAAGCATGGCTGGCTGCCGCTCGACCCCGACGCCTTTCGGATTCAGGCGATCAAGGCACGGAGACGTCGGTGTGCGAGAAGTCGTCACCAACGAACAGGAGCGGCTGACCCAGCCGCCGCGCAAGGGCATACGAGAACGTGTCACCGAAGTTCAGGCCAGCCCGATGTCGCCCCTTCCCGAAGCGGCGCCATGCCACGATCGCTTCCTCAGCGAGCTCGGCATCGACTGGCGACACTTCGATTGCGACACGAGCTAGCAACTCCTCCAGTAGCTGCGTCCCCGCTGAACCCGTCTTGGCTTCGATCACAATGCCAAGCTCCACCAGCGTGGCGTTCAACAACACACCGCTCGCCAAGCAGCCGATGCTCGAGTTCTGCGCTGCCATCCTCGTCGAACAACACCGCGACGATCGCCGATGTGTCGACGACGATCACGCTGGTAGCCCGTGTTCGTCGTAACCGATGATGTCATCGGGATCTCGTTCATCGAGCAACGGCAACCGGCCAAACCGTTCCACGATGTCGCCGAGCCCCAGGGCCCGACGACGACGACGCTCCACCTCGAGTCGAGCTTCGAGCGCTGCGACCACCGCATCGGTGATCGACTCCCCTGTCAGCTCAGCGAGATCACGCGCCAGCTGGTCTGCTCGCACACTCTTGATACTCAAGGTCATAGGTATCAATCTACCTATTGAGGTTGATAGGAGTCAACCTTCCCCTGTGGGTTGGTGACCGCCGCGGTGGTTGAGGACGCGGTGGTGGGGCGCTGCTGGTCTGGCTCGGTGCCGACCGACCGACCGAGACGTCGGCGTAGGACAGCAGTGCGAGCGGCGGTCTGTCACGCCGTACCGTATGGAGATGGTTCACGACCGACTCGCCTTTGATCGTGGCATGGCGCGAGGCATTGCGGCGTTCCGGTGGGCTGCGCTGTTGTGGGCCTGGATTGGCCTCATCCTTGAGCGTGATCAGCTCGACCATCGCCGGCTGGCGATCGCCGCACTGTCGGTCGCGTCCGCCGTCACCGCGGTCGCGACGGCTCGCGCCGCCCGCGATGCATCGGCTTCGTTCGCGCCGTGGTTCGTGGTTCTCGAAGTCACCGTGGGCTCCGGCCTTTTGTTGCTCGATGGTGTCGTCTACGACGCGGCGCGTCAGCAATCGCTGCCGTGGGCCTGGCCTGCG
>JANMVY010000768.1:0-3949 GCA_031393535.1 Actinomycetes bacterium
TCAGCTCTTCGGGCCGTAGATGCGCGCCGCGTTGCCGGCCAGGATTGCGTGACGTTCCGCAGGGTCGACCCCGGCGAACGCGCGGTCGATGGTGGCTCGCGACTCGGGCCAGTCAGAGCCGCCGTGGGGATAGTCGCTCGACCACAGCATGCGATCGACGCCGACCGCGTGGCGGTTCTTCACCCCGTAGGTGTCGGTGATGAACACGTACGAAAGGTTGTGCTCCCAGTAGTGGCTCGGCTTCTCGGCCATGGAGTGCACCGCCTGCCGCGCGTGGCGATCGTCCATCTGCTCTTTGACGTACGGAACCCAGCCGCAGTCGACCTCGCCGAGCACCACGTGCAGATCGGGGTGCCGATCGAACGTGCCCGCGCCGATCAACTGCGCGACACGAATGGGCGCGTCGAAGAACCGCATGTCGCCACGTAGCTTGCCGCGTGACACCTCGCCGGGGGGCCCGGTGACGAAGCTGACATGGATGCTCACCGGCACGCCGGCCTCGGCTGCTGCGGCGAAGAAGCGATCGTCGTCGTCGGTGAGGTCGAGACCCCCGCTCGGGTACTGGCCGAGCTGCACGCCGGCCATGCCCGGCTTGGCCATCATGCGCTGCATCTCGGCCACCGCATGATCGGCGCCGACATTCGGCATGAGGGCGATGCCCCACAGCCGATCGGGGGCGTGGGCGCAGTACTCGGCCAGCCAGTCGTTGTACGCCTGGATGCACGCGAGGTGAAACGCAGGTTCAACCGTGTGCCAAAAGAGCGTGTTCGAGACGCGGGGTGTGGGATAGAGCACCTCGGCTTCGACGCCGTCGGCATCCTGTTCGGTGAGGCGAACCGCGGGGTCATAGCCACCCGCGCGCACGTCTTCCCAATTGCACCAGCTGTTCTTCTTCTCGATCGGCATGCCGGCGTTGCAATTGGCGCCGAAGTTCATCGGGTCGAGCGCGCCCTCCATGACCCACGCGTCGCCTTGCTCGAAGCGCTGCACGCGAGGTGCCCGATCGCGGAACTGCGCCGGCAGCCGGGAGGTCCACAGGTCAGGCGGCTCGTTGATGTGCGAGTCGCCGGAGATCAATTGATAGTCGCGCACGTGGTTCGACCCCTTCTTTCCGCGATGCCATGAGAAATTGATGCGATGCCATTAGACGGCCGTCTCCTTTCTAGCGCCTCGCTGGTGTGTTCCGCCTAGGGTGACAAGAGAAATCCGGCGTAGGGGAACCACATGCTCGACGTGCGAATCAACGGCGCAACCATCATCGACGGCACCGGGCGACCTGGTTTCGTGGGCGACCTGGGCATTCGCGATGGTCGCATCGTGGCCGTCGGCGAGGTTGGCGACATCGCCGCCCGCACCATCGACGGTGTCGGGCTCGTCGCGGCCCCCGGCTTCATCGACCCGCACACCCATTACGACGCGCAGTTGCTGTGGGATCCGCACGCCACACCATCGAACGTGCATGGCGTGACATCGGTCATCGCGGGCAACTGTGGCTTCACGCTCGCCCCCATCGTGGCCGCCGACGCCGACTTCACGCGGCGCATGATGGCCAAGGTCGAGGGCATGCCGTTGTCGGCACTCGAGCAGGGCATCGACTGGAACTGGAAGTCGTTCGGCGAGTACCTCGAGCGCCTCGACGGCGCAATCGCGGTGAACGCGGGCTTCCTCGTGGGCCATTGCGCGATCCGGCGCAACATCATGGGCGCCGAGCGCGCGATGGAACCGGCGTCCGAAGCCGAGGTGGCTGCGATGGTGGCCTTGCTCGCCGAGAGCATCGCGGCCGGTGGACTCGGGTTCTCCACCACTCGGTCGTCGTCGCATTCCGACGGTGATGGCGACCCGGTGCCGTCGCGCATGGCGGGGCCCGACGAAGTGCTCGCGTTGTGCCGTGAGGTCGGTCGCCATGTCGGTACGACCCTCGAAGCGATCACCGAAGGGTGCAACCACCTTTTCACCGATGCCGAGATCGACCTGTTCGTCGAGATGTCACGCGTCGCACAGCGGCCCCTCAACTGGAACGTGCTCACCCTCGACGCGGCTGCGCCCGATCGCGGGCCGCACCAGCTTCAGCCTTCACTGCGCGCGGCCGCGGCCGGAGACGCACGCGTCGTCGCATTGACCATGCCTGTGCTCTTGCCGATGAACATGAACTTCCTCACGTATTGCGCATTGTGGAACTTGCCGAACTGGCGTGAGGTCATGGCGTTGCCGGTGCCGGCTCGTCTGGTGAAGCTGCAGGATCCGGCCACGCAACAGGCCATGCTCGAAGGCGCGCTCAGCAAGGAGGCCGGGGTGTTCGGTCGCCTCACGAACTTCGGCGGCTATCGCATCGGCGATACCTACGCCACCGAGAACGTGGGGCTCCGCGGTCGCATCGTGAACGACATCGCGGCTGAGCGCGGCACCGAGCCGTTCGCCACGCTCATCGACATCGTGGTGGCCGACGACCTGCGCACCATCGTGTGGCCCCATCCCACCGACGACAATCCCGAGAGCTGGGAGCTGCGCCGAAACACCTGGGACAACCCGCACGTGCTCATCGGTGGCAGCGACGCCGGGGCGCACCTCGACCGCATGTTCGGCGCGGGATACACCACGCAGTTTCTCGCCGACACGATTCGCGGCCGCAGGCTGTTGAGCCTCGAGCGTGCCGTGCACCTCATCACCGACGTGCCGGCACGGCTGTTCGGTTTGCGCGATCGCGGGCGCATCGCCGAGGGCATGCTCGCCGATCTCGTCGTGTTCGACCCCGCGACCGTCGATTCCGAAGCGCCGACACTCGTGCCCGATCTTCCCGGTGACTCGATTCGTCTCACGGCCGGTTCGCTCGGCATCGAGCACGTCTTCGTGAACGGAGTCGAGACCGTCACCAAGGGTCGCGCCACCGGCGAACGCCCGGGCATCGTCTTGCGGTCGGGCAGCGACACCGAAACTGTGACTGTCACTGTCGGCTGAGCCACGCTGCTCGCCGAGCCGTCAGCCGGTCGCCCAGATCACGATCTCGCTGTCGGCCGTCGCGTCACCGCGGTCGACGAGCTCGGCGGCGATCGCCACTACAACCACTTGCGGCTGGGCGGTCTACGTGCGTGAGCGGCATCTGGTGGACGTGGCGAACACCTATGGCCACCCGCACCTTTTCGTGAGCGACGCGGAAGTGCCGGGTGCAACTTCGTTCACGGGCATCGTCGATCGCGTCGAGCGGGACGCGGGCACCACACTGGTCGAGCCGCCGCGCCCACCGATCCTCGACGCGCTCCACAGTGAATGAACACGAACGCGGCGGCGGCCACCGTGTGCGACTCAACCTGTCGGCGTAGCGTCACACGCTCCTGGGCCGAGGGCGAGCATGCTCGCAACCGTGCGGGTGTACGAGTCGGCGTGCACATCGGGCGTGGCCCGTTCGATGTGGTGACCGGGGATCACCACCCAGGTCGGTGTGAACTGCATGCTCGCGGTGACGAAGTGACCAGGGGAGCGCTCGTCGACGGCGAACGTCAACAGCGAGCCGTCCTGGTTGTCACGCGTGAGCGACGCGTCCTGCGTCGGTGACTGGTTCGACAAGAAGTTGCCCATGCCGTACGCAACGTACTTGCCGTTGATCTTCTCGCAGGGCTGCACCACGTGCACATGGTCACCGAGGATGAGGTCGACGTCGGGTGACTCGAGCAGAGCGAGCGCGTAGTCGCGTTGATCCTTCGTGGGCTCGTGCACGTACTGGCTGCCCCAATGCATGCTCACCACCACGAACTCCGCGCCTCGCACCTTGAGGCGTTGTGCTTGTGCGAGTACGCCCGCCACCCCGGCTTTTGGCCAGAGCATGGCCGCGAGCCAGGGCGCCTCGGTCGGCACGTTCCGGTTCGGACCTCCTTCGTTGAAGACGGTGTAGCTGAACGCGAGGTGACCGACCTTCACGCCTTGCACGTCGTAGATCGGCGGGTTGTCGGCCTCG
>JANMVY010000776.1:0-5138 GCA_031393535.1 Actinomycetes bacterium
AGCCCGGCATCGGCATCGGCGAGCGCGACGCGCACGCCGATCGCACGCGCGGCGCGAATTGTCTGGCGGAGCATGCCCATATCACCTGCCAGGCTTCGTTCATCGATCACCAACACGAGTGCGTCCGCAGAGGCACGTGTCTCGTCGAGTGTCCGGGCGATGCGATCGACGAAATCCGACTGGGACAACTGCCGCGGTGCGATGGGTAGCAGGAAGTTGACCGGTGGCCGATCGGGGAACGCGGTGACCCAGGCGCGGCTCTGTTCGCACGCCTGACGCACGAGCCAATTGCCCACCGGCACGATCAGGCCGGTTTCCTCGAGTGCCGGCAAGAACTCTTCGGGACGTACGAGGCCTCGGCTCGGATCCTCCCAGCGAATCACCGCCTCGACGCTGACGATGCGGCGGGTCCACAAGGAGACGACGGGCCGATATGAGAGATGGAATTCGCCGCCCTCGATGGCGCCCCGCATTCGCTTCTCGGCGGTCGCGGGCGTCAGCCGGTCGCGCATCGTCCCCTCGAACAGCGCATAGGTACCGTTTCCGTGCGCCTTCGCCTGGTACATCGCTGCGTCTGCATCACGCACGAGGTCCTCGGTGGTCGCACTCGCCTCGTCGAGCGCTATGCCGACCGACGCCGAGATCTGGATGCGGTCTTGCCCCAACTCGAACGGTGTCTCGAGGATGTGGATCACCCGCGCGGCAATGCGTTCGGCTACTCCGGCGTTCGGTACGCCACCGATGAGCAGCACGAACTCGTCGCCCGCGTAGCGGACCACCACGTCGCGGTCGCGCATCGCCGCCACGAGTCGCTGCCCGACCGCACGCATGAGATGGTCACCGACTTCGTGGCCGTACGTGTCGTTGACCGACTTGAAGCGATCGAGATCGACGAACAGCACCGCGAGCTGGCCGAGGTCGCGGCGCTGATCGATCAACATCTGGCGGAAGCTCTCGCCGAGGAACCGTCGGTTGGGCAGACCGGTGAGCCCATCGTGCACCGTGAGTCGCGCGAGCGCACGCTGCGCGTGCATACCTTTGCGGTAGCGACGCGATGCGTATACCGTCGAGCCGACGGGCGCAACCACAAGCAATGCCACGATCCCGTTGAGATTGCGACCGTCGAGGCCCGAGGCAGCTCGCTGGAATCGGCCGAACGCGTCGAGGGAGACGGCCGCGGTGATCAACACCACGCACACCGCGACGATCCACGCGAGATCCTTGCCCGCGCTGCGCTCGAGCTCCTCGAGCTCGACGATCTTCGGGCGTTCCCGGTTCGCTCGGTCCTGCATGATCGATGCCTTGGCCCACCCGCGACGTAGGGGAGACGCGATGGTGGCCGTGCGTTGGGAATCGGCGTCATACGGAGACGCTTGAGCGATTTCTCGGGGCCGAGCCCTGGCGCATCGGCTCAGGCGGGGAAGGCATCGATGAAGGCCAAGGCCGCATCGATGAATCCGAAGTCCTTCGGCGTCGCGAAATGGTCGACGCCGCGCAGAACCTTGAGCGTTGCGTTCGTCAGCGCCTCGAGAAGCGGATCGGGCGGGCCCGCGAAGTCACGGTCACCTAGACACACGAGCACCGGATGGGTCACCGGAGCGAGGTACTCCTTTGAGAAAATCGGTCCGCCGGTGCGTGAGATGCACGCGGCGAGTGCCTCGCGATCCATGCCGTCGGCCGCAGCGAGCTGCGAGAAGTAGAACGCATCGCGGTCCTCGGGATCGCCATTGCCGAGCACTGCGTCGCGTATGCGCGTGCCATGATCGGAATCGCGGGTGAACAGGTTCGCACCGACGCCCGCCACGACGATCTTGCGAAAGCGAGCGGGTTCGCGCGCCGCACACACGAGCGCCGTGCGCGCACCCATGGAGAACCCGATGATGTCGACCGGTTCGGCAGGCATCTCGTCGAGCACACGGCTCTCGAGCTCGGCGTACGCCGCGCGATCGTGGGGTTTCGGGGCCGTGCCATGGCCGAGAAGATCGATCGTGGCGACTTCGCGGCCGGCGTCGGCGAGCAGATCGACCCATCCATTGTGTCGCCACGTGCTGTCGAAGGTCGTGGCGAAGCCATGGAGAAGTACGACCGGAGGACCCGCCATCTTCGGCGAGAGTAGGGCATCACGAAGCGCTCGGCGCTCGGCGAGATGCCAGCCCGCTACAACCCCGAAGGTGGAGACGTCGTGAACGCCGGCGGCACCGCACCGGACCGCACCATGGCTCAGTCGTCGTCATATGGGGCCGACGACGCACGTGCGGCACGATGGCTCAGCACCGTGTCGGCGACGAGCGACACCATGGCCACGAGGGCGACTGCGTGTGTAGCCGAGAAGGCGTCGGGCCACTCGACACCCATCGGGTAGGCGTTGCGATACTGCTTCAGGACGTACCAGATCGCGATGATTGCATACGACGCCCAAGGCACCACGCGCAGGACGTTGCGCGCACGATGCACGCGCTGCGACGCGACGACGAGCATCGCAACCGCGACACCGACCACCCCGCCGCCGACCACGAACCCGATGACCCCCCACAACGTGGTGGTCGCCACAAGGCTCGGGAGGCGCGACCGGTGCTCGCGCCCGCGCCGCGCCCTGACGGTCGACGACGGCCCGCGGATGTCGCCGGTCCACTCGAACGACGCCCGTCGGTCGCGTGCGTACAGCCACACCGCGCCGCCCACCAGTAGCGCGAACGCGGCGCCCGAGAGCCCGAGTGCGATCCACACGATGCGCTGCGGTGTCCAGCGCAACGACAGTCGGAAATCACGACCGAACCCGGACGGGTCGACGAGCCAGCCGTTCGCATACCCGTCGACCATCGTGGGCGGGCCGAGGCTTGCACCGTCGATGGTCGCCACCCAGCCGTCGCTGAGGCTCTCGTGTAGAACCAGCCAAAAGGGCTCCGATGCGTCGCGGATGTCGGCGTCGTACCGATTGCGGCTCGGCGCGGCGATCGTCACAGTGGGCACGTAGCCTCCAACCCGGGTGTCACGCGCGCCTTTGCTCTCGAGCACGACGCGATCGACCGCAAGGCCTGTGTCGATGCCGTTCGCCGACCGCACCACGTGTTCGCCCGGCCCCAGCTCGATCGGCGCCCCATCGCAGGTCTCGACGGTCACGATCCCGCCGTCGAGCGCCGCGGCCGAGCCACCCCGCAGCCGCACCGCAATCGCCGTTGCGTCGATGGTCAACAGATCGTTGCGACACGCGGGATCGAGATCCGCGGTCGGCGCCGACACGCGGACCGCGGCGCCGAAGTCGAGCTCGGCGATACCAACGGGGAGTGGCCTCGGCTCACCGCTGAAGTACTCGATGCTCGTGACCTCGCGCACCGCAGTGACCTCGACACGAAAGCCCGCCGTCATGAACGAGGGCACCGGGACCGAGACGTGCTCGACATGGTCGCGGGCCGTGCCGTCTGCGAGAGGCGGCAGGTTGACCACGACGGTGCCCCCCGCGTCGAGTACCAGCGTGAGCTGGGTCGCCACGCTGTGCCAACCGTCGGCCACGAGGTCGAGCTCGAGGTGGTCGACTGTTGTGGTCCGTGCGAGCTCGACGTGAAAGCTCCTTCCGTTCTGGTCACCCAGGTTCGGCGACCAATAGGTGCTCGGATCACGGTCGAGGGCACTGGACGGCCGCATGCGTGGCGCCCCGGCCAGGAAATCGGTCCCACTGGCGCTGGCGAAACCCGCGGCAGTGCCGGGTCGGCCGATCACCTGGTCGATCGTTGCACCATCGGCTCGCGTCTCGAGACGTACCTCGCCGCGCAGGGCGAATGTGCGCGCCGTCGCCAAAGCGATCGTTCGCACGAGCCGCTGCTCGGGATCAGCCCGGAACGGCTCGGCCGCGTCAGCCCGCTGACGGGTGAGCACGACTGCGAGGTCGTTCGCGGCCGATGCCGGGCCTATCGCATCGAGAAGGTCGCGGGGCACCACGATGCGCTCCTCCATCGAGACGCCCGGGATCACGACCTCGCGTATCCCCGCAGTGCTCCAGCCGAGGTAGTTCTGTAGACCCGACACGTTGGCACGCTCGATGGACAGCTCGATGCTCGTGAAGGTCTTCGTTCCGCCGAGCTGCACGCGTTGCCCGGTGTCAGTGCGCGAGGTGTCATCGGTTTGCACACGCGCGACGGCCCCACCGTCGAGCCGTATGCCGAGGGTGGTGATGTAGCGATTGCCGTTCGACTGCGCGACGTCGATGTGATCGGTGGTCACGGGGGTTTGGAGAGTGATCTTGACGCGCTCGCCGACGACGTCACTGAAACCACCGACCTCCCACGAGGTTCGCAGGTCGCCGTCGAGAACATTCGCCGCGCGACGTTCGGGGGAGAACGCCACGATGTTCCCGTAGCTCGACGCGGCGACGTCGGCGACGCCGACATACCGTGCCACCGTGTACGAGTCGGTACCCGCCATCGGGAACACGGCCAGCCGTGTGTCCTTGGTGTCGACGACGAGCGCACCGGACTCCGCCGGCTCGGTGTACCCGTTGTTCTCGCGCACGGTGCCCCAGCGTTGCGCCCGTTTGCGGTTGCCGTCGGTGAGGACCAGTGTTGCGTCGTTCGCCGCCGCGACGCGCAGCAGGTCAGCCCGCCCGGCGAACGTGGCGCTGTACAACACCAAACGCTTGGCGTCGACCAACCCGGATTCGGCCGCGTCGACGAGGCCCTCGCCGTCGCCTGCGATCAACAAGGCGCCGCCGACCGGCCGCACGTCGATCAGGTGGTTCGGGTTGGACACCGCGAGTGATGCGAGCGGCGGGGGATCGGGCCGCGACGCGGGTGTACCGAGCTCGACCTCGTCGCGCATGGGACGCCGCGGGTCGGCCACGTTCGCAACGGGTGAGCCATAGGTGACGAGTGGACCGAAACCGGTTGCACCAGCGAGTGCGGGCCAGAGGGTACGCGGACGTGGGCCGCGGTAGCGCTCATATTGCGTATCGTTACGTACGAGCACGTCACCAACGGCGAGCAAGCGGGCCACCGGCGCGACCGCACGAGCGTCGAACACTCCTTCTTGCGCGCGTCGGTCGAGCGCTCGGACGAGGTCGACCGAACCCGGAGTTCCGAATGCGGTTAGCTCGCGACCGATCCAGGATCCCGTCACACCCGGCCTGCTCGATCGACCCTGGATCG
>JANMVY010000797.1:0-7787 GCA_031393535.1 Actinomycetes bacterium
CTGCGCGTCGAGCCCAACACCGGGCAGGCCTACGTGATGTCGATCAACCGCGACATCTACGTGCCTGTGCTCCGCGGCAAGATCAACGAAGCCGTGCAGTTCGGTGGCATAGGTCGCGCCGTGAAGGTCGTGAAGGACTTCCTCGACATCCCCATCGATGACTTCATGATCGTGAACTTCTCGGGCTTTCGAAAGGTCGTAGACCAGTTGGGCGGGGTGCCGGTGTACTTCCCGTACACGGTGCGTGACTTCGGGTCGTTCTTCGATGTCACCGCAGGCTGTCACGTGCTGAGCGGCGAGCAGGCGTTGAACTATGTACGCAGCCGCCACTACGAGCAGCTCATCAACGGCCGCTGGACACCCGACGGGGGCAACGACTACGCCCGCGTCGAACGCCAACGCGATTTCCTCGTCCTCGCGCTCGACCGTGCCATCGAAAAGGGTGCGCGCAACCCCACGGTGCTCAAGCGGTTGCTCAGCGCAGCGACCGACTCCGGCGCGATCACCCTCGACACCCAACTCACGGTGCGAGAGCTGCTCGATCTCGGCCAGGCATTCGCGAACTTCGATCCTGAGAACCTCCAGCGCACGGCACTGCCGGGGAACGGCGGCATGATCGGTGAGGCCAGCGTGATCCTTATGGACGACGAGCTCGCGCAGCCGATCCTCGACATCTTCCGCGGCAACGGCAACACCTTGCAGCCCAAACAGGTCACGCTCTCGATCGTCGATGGGCGCGGCAAGGTCGAGGAGAACACCAAGGCCGACGCGCTCCTGCAAGGCCGCGGCTTCCGCATCAACGGCCGCATACAGACGAGCAGCGCCGTCGAGCAGCGCACCATCGTCCGGTATTCGGCCGATCAGCGCAACGCAGCGCTGCTGCTCAGCCGTTACCTGTGGGCCGACCCGATCTATCAGGAGGTCACGGGCCTGAAGGCCCTCAACCTCACTCTCGGGCTGGATTACCAGGGTGTCTACCTTCTCGCGAAGACCGAAGCCGACCTGCAGGGCAAGTTCCCCGGCCTCGGCGACGTCGTCGCGAGTACGGTGCCCCGTTCCACGACCACCACGCCGGGTGGTTCGTCGAAGACTTCCGTGACGTCTCCGTCTACCACGGTAAACCTCCCGCCATCCTTCACGCCCGCGCCGACCACGACATCGGGCATCTACGGCCGCCCACCCGATGGTGTCAGCTGCAAATAGGCGAAAACGCAGACCCGGTTCGCAGTTCTGCTGTCGGAAAGCCCTTTGCCCGGGCTCCGAGATGCCGAAAAGACAGGAACCACCCAGGCTTCGGAGGATTCATGGCAGGCGGCATAGCGATCATCGGGACCGGGTACGTGGGTCTCACGACCGGTGCGTGCTTCGCGCACCTGGGTCACGACGTGGTCTGCGCCGACATCGACGCGGCGAAGGTGCAGATGCTGTCGGAAGGGCGCATCCCGATCCACGAGGAAGGCCTCGAGGCCATCGTCAGGGAGAGCCTCGCCGCCGGCCGACTGCGTTTCGTGCTGGGCGCGGCCAACGCGGTGAAGGGTTGTGAGTTCGTCTACCTGTGCGTGCCCACGCCCCAGGGTCCCGATGGTTCCGCCGACCTCAGCTACATAGAGGCTGCGGCTCGTGAGATCGCGCCGTACCTCGACCGCAGCGCGATCGTCGTGAACAAGTCGACCGTCCCTGTCGGCTCCACCCGTCTCGTCGAGCAGGCACTCGGTCGTCGCGACGTGTTCGTGGTGTCGAATCCGGAGTTTCTCCGCGAGGGCTCCGCGGTCTCCGATTTCCTGCATCCCGATCGCGTCGTCATCGGCTGCGACGACCAGGGCGCGGCCTCACGCGTCGCATCGCTCTACCTCGGTGTGCGGGCGCCGATCATGATCACAGATGCACCATCGGCCGAGACCATCAAGTACGCATCGAATGCGTTCCTCGCGACGAAGCTCTCGTTCGTGAACGCGGTTGCTGCGGTGTGCGAAGCCGTCGACGCCGACGTGAACGACGTAATGCTCGGCATCGGTTACGACCGTCGTATCGGCCACGAGTTCCTCAAACCGGGCCCCGGATGGGGTGGCTCGTGCTTCCCGAAGGACACGCGCGCCATGATCCGCATCGCGGAGGACGCAGGGTACGACTTCGCGTTCCTCCGTGGGGTCATCGCGGTCAACGACGAACAGTTCGCTCGCGTCGTGCGAAAGGTTGTCGACGCCGCGGGCGGATCGCTCGAGGGCGTCCGCATCGGTGCGCTCGGGCTCACGTTCAAGGCGGGCACCGACGACCTCCGTGAATCGCCGGCGATAGAGATCATCCGACGACTCGTCGAGCGTGGGGCCACGGTTGTCGCGTACGACCCTGCAGTTCCCATCTCACCGATGCCGGGTGTCACGGTGGCGAGCGACGCATACGGCGCGTGCGACGGTGCAGTCGTCGCGGTGGTGCTCACCGAGTGGGACGAGTTCAAATGGCTCGACCTGGACAAGCTCGCGGACTGCATGAGTCAGCGGAGCATCGTCGATGCACGCAACATCCTCGACCGTGGCGCGTTGCATCGTCGCGGCTTCGCATACTGCGGTATCGGTCGCCGGTGATGGCGCGTGTCGTCGTCACCGGTGGCGCAGGGTTCCTGGGCTCGCACCTTTGCGAGCATCTTCTCGCGCGCGATGACCATGTGGTCTGTGTCGACAACCTCGTGACCGGCGACCCGGCCAACATCGCGAAGTTCGCGGACGACCCGCGTTTCACATTTCTGCACCACGACATCACCGAACCGTTCGACATCGCTGCGCCGGTAGACGCGGTGTTGAACTTCGCCTCGCCCGCGTCGCCGCCCGATTACCTCGACCTGCCGATCGAGACGCTGAAGGTCGGCAGCATCGGCACGATGCACGCGCTCGACCTCGCCCGCACCCACCGCGCGCGATTTCTCACCGCATCGACGAGCGAGGTCTACGGCGACCCTCACGTGCACCCTCAGACCGAGGCTTACTGGGGCAACGTGAACCCCGTCGGGCCACGCAGCGTGTACGACGAGGCCAAGCGTTTCGGGGAAGCGCTGACCATGGCATATCACCGCACCTACGGCGACACCAGACTCGCACGCATCTTCAACACCTACGGTCCGCAGATGCGCGCGGGTGACGGGCGGGTCGTGTCGAACTTCATCGTGCAGGCCTTGCGTGGGCAACCGATCACCATCTATGGCGACGGGTCCCAGACCCGGAGCTTCTGCTACGTCGACGACGAGATCCGCGGCTTGCTGGCCTTGCTCGACGCCGACGGCATCCACGACCCCGTGAACATCGGCAACCCGAACGAGTTCACCGTCTTGGAGTTGGCACAGATCGTGCTCGAGGTCGTCGACTCCCGTTCGGAGATCGTCTACGAACCTCTGCCACAGGATGATCCGACGCAACGCAAGCCCGACATCACGCGGGCCCGCGAGCTGCTCTCGTGGGAACCCATGGTGCAAGTTCGCGAGGGCGTTGGGCGCACTGCGGCGTACTTCGCCTCTCGCCTGGGTCTGTGATCGCTTTCGTCCCCTGTTCGGCGAGCAGCGCGGGGCGCGAGGCAAAGGGTGAGGGTGGGACCACACGGGTCGGGTGGAGCTGCGAGACTGCACCGCCGTGACGATCCGGGTCGCCTACACGCTCGAACAGTGCTGGCATCGTGTGCCCGGCGGCACCGCAACGTCCGCCCTCGGCGTCGCTCGAGCGATCGCGGCGATCGACGAGGCCGACATCGAGTTGGTCGGTGTGTCGGCGAGGCATCGCGATCCGCCGCCGCAGGAGTTTCGCCCGACGGTGCCCGTGCGTGCCCTCGGGCTGCCCCGGCGCGCGCTGTACGAAAGCTGGCACACGCTCCGGAGGCCCCACGTCGAGCGCGCCACGGGCACGGTCGACGTGATCCACGCGACCGGCATGGCGATCCCGCCACGGACCGCGCCACTCGTCGTGACCGTGCACGATCTCGCCTTCGAGCGGTATCCCGCACATGCCACGCGCAATGGCCTGCGGTTCTTCCGTCGGAGTCTTGTGCTCACCCGACGTCACGCAGACCTCGTGCTCTGCCCGTCGGAGGCCACGCGCCACGATTGCATCACCGCAGGTATCGAACCCGAACGAATCCGTGTGGTGCCGTGGGGTGTCGACCCGGTCGATGCCGACGCGGTCGCGGCCGACGCCCCCGCGGTGCTCGCCAAGCATGGCTTGCACCGCCGTTCGTTCGTGCTCTTCGTCGGCACGATCGAGCCGCGCAAGAACCTCGCCGCGCTGGCGGCGGCGTTCCGCGACATCGACGAGGCCGGCCTCGTGCTCGCCCTCGTCGGGCCGGCCGGTTGGAACGAGGACCTCGACGCGCTGTTCGCGCCCATACGTGACCGCGTGCGCGTGCTCGGTTTCGTGGCGCGCCGTGATCTGTTCGTTCTGTACGCGAACGCGGCGGTGTTCTGCTACCCGAGCCTGCTCGAGGGTTTCGGCCTGCCCGTGCTCGAGGCCATGGCCGCAGGAGCCGCGGTGATCACCTCGACCGGCACCGCGACCGCAGAGGTCACGGCCGACGCCGGTGTGCTCGTCGACCCGACCGATGCCGGTGCCCTCACTGCGGCCATCGCACGAGTGGTGAGCGACGACCACCACGCCGACGAGTTGCGCCAACGCGCGCGGGCGCGTGCCGCCACGTTCACCTGGGCGCGCGCTGCCGAGTTGACCATTGACGCCTATCGCTGGTGCGCCGCGCCATGATGCGCGTCGCGTGGAACCTGCTGTGGCTGCGCCCCGGTGTGGTCGGGGGGAGCGAGGAGTACGCCACACGCCAACTGCTCGCGCTCGCCCAACACGCACCGCGCGACGTGCGCATCACAGCGTTCGTCCTCGCGCCCTTCATGTCGACCTACCCCGACATCGTCGATGCCGTGCAATGCGTACCCGCGCGCATCGACGGCCGGAACAAGCCGCGGCGCGTCGCGACCGAGGCGACATGGCTCGCCGGGCGCACCCGCCGCGGTTTCGACACGGTGCATCACCTCGGCGGACGCGTGCCGATCGTCGGCCCCGGTCGCCGTGTGCTCACCATCCACGACCTCCAACCGCTCGAACGACCCGAGAACTTCTCGGCGGTGAAGCGCCGGTTCCTCGCACGGGCCATACCTCGTTCGGTAAGGCGAGCGCACGCGATCATCACCCCGAGCGAGCACGTGCGGGCTCAGGTCATCGAGCGCTTCGCGCTCGACCCGGCACGGGTGCACGCCATCGCCGCGCCGGTCACAATCCCCGAGACGAACCGCGCAACTGACGCACTCGACCTGTCGGACGTGTTGCCCGAACTGCGATCGCTGCTGCGCGGCGACGCACCGTTCTTCCTGTATCCCGCGATCACATACCCGCACAAGAACCATCTGGTGTTGCTCGAAGCGTTCGCGCTCGTTCGCCGTGCGCGCCCCGATGTGCGTCTGGTGTTGAGCGGTGGCCTCGGCGACGCCACCGACTCGGTTGCCGCCCGCGCGGCGCAGCCCGACCTCGCCGGATCGGTGTTGCGACCCGGCCGCGTCGAGCGACACGTGCTCGACGCGCTGGTCATGCGCGCCGTCGCCCTCACCTTCCCGTCGCGGTTCGAGGGGTTCGGCCTGCCGGTTCTCGAAGCACTCGCCGCACGCTGCCCGGTGATCGTGAGCGATATAGCGGCGGTGCGCGAAGTGGTCGGCGACGCCGGAGTGGTCGTCGACTGCGACGACATCACCGGTTGGGCCGGTGCACTCACCGCGGCCCTGACCGACCCGACGTACCGCACGGCGCGTGCCGATGCCGGGGTGGGCGTGGCGCTCCGGTATTCCCCCGAGGTCACGGCGGCGTCGCTCGTGGGCGTCTACCGAGGGGTCGTGTCCGGTTGGTGAACCGGAACGGCCCCGGTGTAGAACGCCCACGGCTGCGGCGAACGGGAAGGCAGGTGCGCACATGAGGATTCTCGTCCTGTGCCCGCACTACGCGCCCGATGTCGCGCCCACCGGCACGGTCATGACCGCGATCGGCTCAGAGCTAGCCGCACAGGGCCACGAGCTCCACATCGTGACCTCGCTGCCCTGGTACCGGCTGCACGACGTCGACCCCGAATGGCGCGGTCGCCCCTGGCGTACCGAACGCACATCGTGGGGCCGGATCACCCGAGTACATCCATTCCCTACCGACAAGTCGAACATCCGTGCCCGGGCGATGGGTTTCGCCGGGTTCATCGGGCTCTCGTCGTTCATGGCCCTTTGCTCGCGGCATCGCCCCGACGTGGTCTTCGCGATGTCGCCGCCACTGCCCATCGGAATCGCCGGCCTCGCAGTCGCCCGGCTGCGGCGCGCACCGTTCGTGTTCAACATCCAGGACGTGTTCCCCGACGTCGCGGTCGAGCTCGGACTGCTCACCGATCGGCGCGTCATCCGCGCCGCGTTCGCGCTCGAGCGGTTCGCGTACCGTCGCGCCGACGCCGTCACCGTGCTCTCCGAGGACCTCAGGGTGAACGTGGTCGCGAAGATCGGCTCGCAACGCCGGCATCGCACCCGCGTCGCCGTCATCCCGAACTTCGTCGACACCGTCGCCATCACTCCGGCCACCAAGGAAAACGCGTATCGGCGCGAGCACGGCCTGCTCGGCAAAACCGTGGTGATGTACGCCGGCAACGTCGGGCTCTCCCAGTCGATCGGGTTGCTGCTCGACGCCGCCGAGGTGTTGCGAGCCCGCACCGACGTGGTGTTCGTGGTCAACGGCGGAGGCGCGGCCCGGCCCGCGCTCGAAGCGCAGGCGCTGGCGGCGGGTCTGTCGAACGTGCGGTTCGTCGATTACCAGCCCATCGATCGACTGCCCGAGGTGCTCGCGGCAGCCGACATCCACATCGTGCCCCTCAAAGCGGGTCTGGCCAAGGCGAGCGTGCCGTCGAAGCTCTACTCGATCCTCGCGGCCGGCCGCCCCGTGCTCGCGAGCGTCGATCTGGGCACCGAGGTGGCGCGTACCCTCGCGCTCGCCCGAGCCGGCATAGCGGTGCCGCCCGACGACTCCCCGGCCTTTGTCGCCGCCCTCGTGGCAATGCTCGACGATCCGCAGGGTGCCGCGGCCCAAGGCGAATCCGGGCGCCGCTTCGTCGAATCCTGGGTGTCGCCCGCGGCCGTAGCCACCGCGTATGCCGAGCTGTTCGCCGCACTCTGAGGGCCCACGAGAAGCGAGAATGGTCGCGGTTGTCGCCTGGACCCGGCCGGAGCCAGGTACGGTTATGCCACCATGGGTAAGGCATCGTCGTCGAAGAAAGTCGCGCGCGCGGCGCGTGCGGGCAGCACACACAAGGGTCCCGAGCGCCGCCAGCTTGGATTCCCGTTGGCGGTCGCCGTCACCGTCCTGCTCGGGAGCTCGCTCGTGCTCTACGCGAGGTCCGACGATGCCTCGGCCATCGAGCCCAAGCTCGGCACCCACTGGCACGCGGCATACGGCATCTACAACTGCGACCACTGGGAAACACCGGCGGCCGACAACGGTGCCGATCCCCACGGCATCCACACCCACGATGCCGATGCCAACGCCAACGGCGGCATCATGCACGTCCATCCGTTCGACTCCACGGCTGCGGGCTCCAAGGCGACCTTCGGTGTCTTCTTCGACTCCCTCGGGGTCAAGGTGAGCAACACGAAGTTCGAGCTGCCGTCCGGTGTGGTGCTCGAGAACGGCGCCAAGTGTGGCGACAAGAACGCGGTGCTGCAGGTCGTGCGCTTCGACGCGGACAAGGAGTCTGCGACCCCTGAGGTGATCACCAAGGACTTCGGCAAG
>JANMVY010000834.1:0-2071 GCA_031393535.1 Actinomycetes bacterium
TCGCCTTCGAGGATCGGCAGCGCATCGTGCTCGTAGAGCATCGTGGCGCCCGCTTCGGCCGCGGCATCCATCAGGAAGGCGTCGAACCGCCGCCGCGGCCACACTGCGCCGTGAGCGGGGAAGCGCGAGGTGGTCGGCCAGTCGAGCTCGCGAACCTTGCGTCCGGCGATCATCCGGAGCCCGTCGATGCGGTGCGCGTCCTCGACGCCGAGCTTGAGCTCCCGCAAAGCACCGACCGCCCGGGGGGTGAGCCCATCGCCACAGACCTTGTCCCGACCGTAGACACCCTTCTCGAAGACCGTCACCTTGGCACCGGCGTTCGCAGCCCGGACAGCAGCGGCCGCACCGGCCGGGCCGCCTCCGATCACGAGTAGGTCGCTTCGCTCCACCGGGTCAGTCTCGCCGCTTCGGCGCCACTACCTCACACTTCGGCAGCTCGCCCTGCAGGGCTTCGGACCATTCGGCTCCGCATCGGGCGGTGCCGAACGACGCCAGGCTTCGCAAGTTCGCCGGTGGGGCGAAAATGGACCGCGTTCGGACTGCGTCAGGCCTTCGAACGCAGCACTGTCTGCGTCTGTGTCATCTTGGCCACCCGCTTGCCGGTGGCATCGACGATGTCCGTCTCGATCACGATCGTCGTTCCGCCGACATGCAGCGGCGTCGAGATGGCGGTGACCGTGCCGTTGCGCACCGCACCGAGGAAGTTGGTCTTCGACTCGATCGTCGACGTACCGACCGCGCCGGCCGGTAGGTTGGCGAACGCGCATGCCCCGCCGCACGAGTCGGCCAGCGCCATGATCACGCCCCCGTGGAGCATGCCGTTGGCGGTGCAGAGGTTCTCCGCCCAATCGAGCTCGATGGCGACGCGCGCCGACGTCGTCTCGGTCATCCGCATGTTGAGGGTGGCGCACAGCGGCATCGACGTGTGTAGGAACTCGGTGAGGTCGCTCATCCGGCCAGTCTCGACCATCGCCGGCTCAGGCCGCCATGACGTCGGAGGCAAAGGCCGGAAGACAGCTACTTAGAACGGCCATCAAGTTGGAACGGCCATCAAGACACGCGCCACGTTCATGGCAGGCGCCGCTCTCGATTGTAGACATATCCGGGAAATGGCCCCGCTTGAACAATTGATGTTCAGCGAAGCGTTGCCTTCGTGACATAGTACTTGCCACTCGATTCCAGCGTGAGCGTGACGACGAGTGTCGCGCCATCCGGTGATGTAGAGGTGCTTCGGTGGCTGCGATCCGGACTGCGAATTGACCCCTTCAATGCATCGCTCCCCTTCAGGAACGGAGATTGTGTGAGTTGGCGCGTTCGGACCTCGACGCGAACTATCTGAGCGTGGCGAGAAAGTCCAAGGGTGCCGATTTGAGGGTATTTCCAAGCGCGTCACGGATCTCCTTTTCGGATACGCCAGCTGCCGAGAGTTGCTTGAGGACGAGGGCGGTGGCTTTCACGGCTTGTGGTTTGGTGAGTCGTGCTCTTGCTCCGAGCGCGCGTAGCGCGGTTGCGAGCCTTGCACCGGCTGTGGCGCGCGCGGCGTCAGCTGCACCGAGTTGTGGCAGTAGGGCGAGTCCGGCCTGTTGCTGCAGCGCGACTGCGTTGGCGTCACCTGCAGCGCCTGCTGCGCTCTCTCTTCCGATGGTCGTTGCGAGCGTGCTCGCCACGTCGGACACGCCTTGCAGCTTGTCGAGGTAATCGAGTGCCGCGGCTTGTAGTTCGGTACACGAGGCGAGCGCCGACGGCGGGCCGGTGGGGCAGGCAGGCATCGCGACGGGCGGAGCCGCTGTCTTGGGTACCGACGCCACCACCGTGAAGTTGCCGACGGGCGGGTCGTTGTACGTCAGGTTGAGGTCTTGAATGATCTTGATCGATTTGGCGCAGTACGGGACAGCGACCACGAGCATGGTTCCACCCGCATAGATACCGGCCGGTCCCGGGACGATCAAGGTGGCCGCGCCAACCCCGGCGACGAAGCAGGGGTATGCCATCTTGGTCCACTCGGTCTTCATGTCGGCGAGCGCCGCGTCGCGAACTGACTGAGGCGTGTCGCGTGCTGGCGGCGGTGTTC
>JANMVY010000855.1:0-1563 GCA_031393535.1 Actinomycetes bacterium
CGCCTTCGTTGGTGACGCGCACACCGATGACGGCCCCGTCGCGCATCACGAGCTCGCGGGCCGGTGTCGACAACAAGAACTCGACGCCACGGTCAAGCAGACCTTTCACGAGCATCGCGACGAGGGCCGCGCCCTTCGGGCGGATGTCCTCGGCTTCACGTCGAGCGATCTCGGCGTCGATCTCGGCGGTACGCGGCATGAAGTCTTCGGTGAGCGTGGTCGCGGCGCCGAGCGACATCAGCGTGCCCGTTTGACGATGCGATCTTTCCACTCGAGCAGCTCCGCCCCGACGGGATACGGGTTGGCTTCAACGGTGCGTCCGGGCTGGGGGACGTGTCCCTCGAACCCCACGGCGTGTAGTAGTCGGGGAGCGGCTGGATGTGGGTGCGCACCGGTGTGTGGTCCTCGAGGTAGTGCAGCATCTCGGGTGCGGTGTCGACGTACACCTCGAGCAGCGAGGGATCGGGCGCGCGGCCGGCAGCGACACGATCGAGGTAGGTGAGCGCGGCGTCGCGCGAATCGGCAACACCGGCCGCAGCCATCACGTGATTGTTCGACAGCCAAATGCCACCGCCCGACGCCGCCGTCGTCCCGCCGATCATCTGATCCTTCTCGACGACGAGCACCTGCGCGCCTTGATCGGCGGCCAATGTCGCGGCGACGAGTGCTGCGCCGCCCGAGCCCGACCACGACGACGTCGACGATGCGATCCCAGTGGTTCACGAACGTGTTCGCCATCTGCAATTCTCGCTTTGGGTTGTTCCGCTCCCTTGCGGGCTGTGGTGTTGTGGTGTCGGACAGACCCGTGACCGTACTCACGGCCTCGGCGGCCACCAAGTGCGGCGTCGACTATCGCGGTTTCGCGCGCGACCGTCGTTCACGAAGTGTCGCCAGCCGCATCTACCGCGCCGGGGCCTCACTGCGCGAATGGAGCGGGGCCAACGCGATGGCTCGACGCGCGCGGGTAGCGTTTCGTTGTGGCGGAGTTGCCGGATCTGCGTGATCATGTTCGCGACGAGCAGGTGCCCCCAGGGGTGGTGGTCGTCCGCGGTGGACCGGATTCGGCCACGAAGCTCGTTGCGCATGCGCGACGTACCGCCCGCGCGTTCGTTCTCGACGGGCGTCCGGTTCTCGGGATCTCGGCGTTCGCGGCGCTCGACGACGTCGGACCGAGTTCGCTGTTGGGGATTCTGCAGCGCATGTCGACGTACCGAGTTATCCATGTTGTGGCTGCGGCGAGGCTGATCGAGGCCGGGTTCGGAGTGCTACCGACCTTTGAGCGACCGCACGTCACGGTCGTGCTCGGCGCGCAACGCGATGTCGACGCCTTGGTCGCGCTGCTCGGCGATGGCGAGCCGAACCCACGCTATGGTGACCTTATGCGTCGTGCGAGGAGGCGTCCCCAATGATCCGCGTCGATATCGCTGCCGACCTGAATGCCGAGGACGACACCGGCTACGTCTGGACGTTTCTCGATGAGGCCACGGATCCGTCGATGATCGTGCCCGGCGCCTTGGTCATCGCGGGTGACGTTGATGCCCCAGCGGTCGCGGTCGTCGTCGA
>JANMVY010000002.1:0-2722 GCA_031393535.1 Actinomycetes bacterium
TTCCGCAACAACCCGACCCGCATGGTGCGCATCGGTGGCTTGCTCATCGCGCTGTACGGCGTGTTCATGCTGATCGCGCTGCGCTTCAAAGAACCGTTGCTGCTCATCGGCCTCGTCGTGAATCCCTTCCAGCTCTTCTGCGGGCGGGTGCTCGTCGGTAGCGCGCAGTCGTACAAGACACCGGTGCACAGCTCGCTGCTCACCGACACGTACCCCATACAGGCGCGCGCCCGAGTGTTCGGCGTCGAAGGTCTCGCCCGACCCCTCGGCTTGATCATCGGGCCGTTCATCGCGGGCGGTGTGGCCGACATCGCCGGCGGCACCGAAGGGTGGCGCTGGGCCTTCGTCGTGTTCTCGTTGCCGCTCGCGCTGTTGTCGCTCGTGTCGGTCCGTTTGAAGGAACCCAAGCGCGGCCGCCACGAACAGGAGATGGTGCTCGGCAAAGAGCTCGAGCCACCGCCCATCGGCGAGCAGATCCCGGTGTCGATGTCCGCGGCGTACGCGCGGCTCAAGAAGATCAAGACCTTCTATTACATCTGCGTCGGCATCGGCACGCTCGGCTTCGCCCTCGTTGCGGTGCCCGTGCAGCTCAGTCTTCTGCTCGAAGACTCCTACGGCTACGAGGCGTTCAAGCGTGGCTGGATGATCTCACTCACCTGGGTCGTGTCAATCGCCACCATTCCGCTCGCCGCGCGGGCCTACGACCGCGCGTTCCGCAACAACCCGACCCGCATGGTGCGCATCGGTGGCCTGCTCATCGCGCTGTACGGCGTGTTCATGCTGATCGCGCTGCGATTCAAGGAACCGGCGCTGCTCATCGGTGGTATGAGCATCGCGAACGCATGCACCAGCGCCGCATTCGTGTGCGTCGGCCCCACCATCGGCGCGGTGGCGCCCTACCGCATGCGCGCCCAGGCGTTCGCACTCGTACCGGTGTTCATCTTCCTCATGGGTGGCTTCTTCGGCGGCATCATCGCCGGGGCGCTGTCCGACGCGTACGGCGAACGCACCGCGCTCACGGTGGTCGCACCGCCCGCGGCCCTTCTGGGCGGCGCGTTGTTCGTCTACGGCTCGCGCTTCTTGAAGCGCGACATCTCGCTCGCGGTCGAGGAACTGCTCGAGGAGCAGGACGAGCTCAAGCGCATGAGCGCACGCCCCGACGACATCCCCCTGTTGCAGGTGCGCAACCTCGACTACAGCTACGGGCCCGTACAGGTGCTGTTCGACGTCGGACTGGAGCTCAAGCGCGGCGAGACGCTCGCACTGTTGGGCACCAACGGCGCCGGCAAGTCCACGCTGCTGCGTGCCATCTCAGGCCTGGGTATCCCCGACCGCGGTGTCGTGCGCCTGAACGGTCGCACGCTCACCTACGTCGACGCCGAGGTGCGTTTCAAGCACGGCATCGTGCAGTTGCGCGGCGGCGCCGGAACCTTCCGTGACCTCAGCATCCGCGACAACCTGCGTTCGGCCATGCTCGCCACCCGCAAGACCGATGCCGAGATGAACACCCGCATGGACGAGGTGCTCGCGTTCTTCCCCGCGCTCACCCACCGTCGTGACGAACACGCGGGCGACCTTTCGGGGGGTCAACAGCAGATGCTCGCACTCGCCATGGCGTTGCTGCACGAACCCGAGATCCTCCTCATCGATGAGCTGTCGCTCGGGCTCGCGCCGCTCGTGGTGCAAGAACTGCTGGGCATCGTCGAGCAGCTCAAGGCGCGCGGCCAGGCGATGATCATCGTCGAACAGTCGGTGAACGTCGCGCTCGCCTTCGCCGACCGCGCCGTGTTCATGGAAAAAGGAAAAGTGCGCTTCGAGGGCCCGGCGCGCGAGCTTGCGGAACGCGACGACCTCGTGCGAGCCGTGTTCCTCGGCGGAGAGGGAGGCTGACCCGTGCTCGCATTCGAGCTCACCATGCAGATGCCGTTCAACGGCATCGTCGCCGGCCTCACCTATGCGGTGTTCGCCGCAGGTTTCGTGTTGATCTACCGATCGACCGGCGTGCTCAACTTCGCCCAGGGCGAGATCGGGGCGTTCGGCGCGGCGCTTCTGGCACTGTTCGTGTCGAACTACTCGATCCCCTACTGGCTTGCCTTCGCCTTTGCGGTCGTCATCTGCGCGATCTCGGGTGCTGTCATCGAGCTCACCGTGGTGCGCCGCCTGTTCAGCGCGCCACGACTCGTGCTGCTCATCGCGACCCTCGGTGTGGCGCAACTCGCGACACTCGCGAAGATCTACCTGCCCGACGTGACCAAGCCAGGCAACTACCCGTTGCCCTTCGCCGAGTCGAGCCGATGGAAGATCGGTTCGGTCAGCATCCTCGGTCGCGACCTCATCGTGCTGCTCGTGGTACCGGTGCTCGTCATTGCGCTCGGCTTGTTCCTCACTCGCACACGTTTCGGCCTGGCCGTGCGCGCATCGGCGTCCAACCCGGACACCGCCCGCGTGTTCGGCATCAGCGTCAAGCGCACGTCGACCATCGTGTGGACACTCGCTTCGGGCTTCGCCGGCGCGACGGGCATCATGCTGGCCCCGCTGCTCGGCACCACCGCGGCGAAGGCCGGAGCCGACTCGCTCGGGCCACCCATGCTGCTCCGCGCGCTTGCCGTGTCGCTCATCGCGCGCATGCGGTCGTTGCCCGCGTGCCTCGCGGGCGGCATGGCGGTCGGCATCACCGAAGCGGTCGTTCGCGCCAACGTCGACAACAAGCGCGGCAGCGTGG
>JANMVY010000060.1:0-2286 GCA_031393535.1 Actinomycetes bacterium
ACTGGCTTCGCCGCACTCGGCGTGCCCTCCGACCTGGTCGATGTGCTGCGCGCGCGTGGCATCGAGCGACCATTCCCCATCCAAAGCCTCACCATCCCCGACGCGCTCGCGGGTCGCGATGTGTGCGGCAAGGCCAAGACCGGCTCGGGCAAGACCCTCGCCTTCGGCCTACCGGTGCTGACGAACCTGCCCAAGGCCAAGCCGTGCAAACCCACCGCACTCGCGCTCGTGCCCACACGCGAGCTGGCCGTGCAGGTGTGCGAGGAGCTCGATCCACTCGCCCGCGCGGTCGGTCGTCGCGTCACCGCGATCTACGGCGGTGCGCGCATCGAAGGCCAACGCAAAGAGCTCCAAGACGGCGCCGATTTCGTGGTCGCCACACCGGGCCGGCTCATCGATCTGCTCCAACAGGGCGATCTCACGATCGACTCGGTCAACGTCGTCATCGTCGACGAAGCCGATCGCATGGCCGATATGGGCTTCTTGCCGCAGGTCGAGTGGATCCTGCGCCACATCAGCGGGGGGCACCAGACACTGCTGTTCTCGGCCACGCTCGACGGTGTCGTCGACTCGCTGATCAAGCGCTACCAACGCGATCCGGTGATGCACGAAGTGCAGTCCGAATCAGTCACGGTCGACGAAATGGTCCACCATTTCTTCAAAGTGCACCAGATGGACAAGACCAAGGTGGCGGCCGCAATCGCCCGCAACGTCGGTCGCACCATGATGTTCACCCGCACGAAGTTCGGCGCCGATCGCCTGGCGCGCGACCTCAAGGCCGAAGGCATTCACGCCGCCGCGATCCACGGTGACCTGCGCCAGAACCACCGCGAAGCAGCGCTCGCCGATTTCAGCCAGGGCAAGCTCCCGGTTCTAGTCGCGACCGATGTCGCGGCGCGGGGCCTGCACATCGACGAGGTCGATGTGGTGATCCACTTCGATCCGCCCGAGGATCACAAGAACTACCTCCACCGTTCGGGTCGCACGGCACGCGCCGGTGAGAGCGGCATCGTGGTCACGCTCGTGCTGTGGGACCAGGAACTCGAGATCAAGCGACTCCTGAAGCGGGTGGGCATCGACCAGCCACTCGTCGAGTTGTTCTCGAACGACCTGCGGCTCACCGATCTCGCCGCGTGGGACCCGACCATCTGATCGGTGCGGCTGCCGCTGCCGCTGCCGCGCGGCGATCCGCCGATGCGGTAATCGCACACGCGGTGGCCGTCGCTCCCGGTGACCCGACGCGTGTCGTGGTCACGCTTGCCACGGCGTTGTTCGCGCAGGCGGGCATGGCGGCGCCATCCGTGCCGTTCGGGTACGAACGCGGCATTGACGCCGACAGCATGGCGGCGCCATCCGTGCCGTTCGGATTCGAACGCGGCGTTGACGCCGACAGCACATGGCTCACCCTCGTTGACGGGTCGGGCGAGGGTGACACCGGGTTGCGCGCCGCGTTGCTGCTCGGCGAGGTCTACGAACGGTTGCTGCACCCGCGGGCGCGGCACGTTCGTGGCGCGCACTTCACCCCGGTCGATGTCGCGTCGCGGCTGGTGACGTTCGCGCTCGGGGATGGCGAAGTCGACGCGTCGTTCCGGGCGTGTGATCCGACATGTGGCGGCGGCGTGTTCCTGCTCGCCGTTGCGTCGTTCCTCGAGACGCGCGGGTGGTCGCGCGCCGCGGCCGCGCGCGCGTTGTACGGCGCCGACATCGATCCGCTTGCGGCATGGGTGAGCGCGCAGGCGCTCGCGTTGTGGGCCGGCGCGACCGACGATCAGGCGGACGAACGCATCGTGTGCGCCGACGTGTTGCCCCGTGCCGACGTCTGGCGTGTCGCGGACTTCGATGCCGTGATCGGCAACCCGCCGTTTCAGAGCCAGCTGGCTCGTGCGACCACGCGCGTGGGCGAGGCGCGTCGGGTGGCCGACACGTTGGGTGGCGCACTCGCGCCCTACGTCGACACTGCCGCACTGTTTCTCGTACGCGCGCTCGACCTGGTGCGCGACGGTGGCCGCGTGGCGCTGATCCAACCGCACACCACGCTTGTCGCACGCGACGCCCGAGCAGTGCGCGAGGCAATCCAGGCGCGCGCAGACCTCACGGGCTTGTGGTTCGCACGCGACGCGATCTTCGCGGCCAACGTGCGGGTATGCGCGCTGGTGCTCGTGCGCCGAGACACCCGAGGAACCACGCCGCCATTGGTCGCCCGTGCGGTCGATCGCGAGTTCACGTCGGCCCTGCCGGTCGCACCGCCGGGCTCGGCCGACACCTGGGCGGGGCTCGCGAGCGATC
>JANMVY010000065.1:0-5527 GCA_031393535.1 Actinomycetes bacterium
GCGGTGATCGTGATCGCGGGCGCGCTGTTCGCGACGACGACGACGACGACCGCCGGTGAGGTCGTCGAGTTTCCCGCGGCGTCTCGCGCAACGACTTGAATCGCATGGTTTCCGTCCACGACCAGCGAGCTGCTCCACGACATCAGATACGGCGCGCTCGCCATGGCGGCGCCGACGCTCTGCCCGTCGATCGAGAGCTGCACGCTTGTGACGGCGACGTTGTCGGAAGCTTCGGCTCGTATGGCCACGGTGCCGAACACCGTTGACAACGCGGTTGGTGCGGTCACCGACGCGGTGGGTGCCATGGTGTCACCCGGCGCGTCTGCAGGGTCGAGAAGGAACATCTGTGCACCGTTGACGCTGCCGAATCCGATGTTTCGTTGCGTTTGGAAGCTCTCACCGGTGTCGGTGTAAACGAACGTCAGGAACACCCGTCCCGGGATGGAGTCGCGTCCACCTGTTCGCGTGTTCGCGATACCGGTCCAACTGGTCGTTCCTGCGAACGCGCCGTTCGCGACGTTCAGGGTCGTGACCGCGGCGATGCCCTCGTGGAGCGCTGTCACCGTTCCGTTGCGGTGCCCCACCACTCCGCCCCAGATGCCGCCGAAGTTGTTGGCGATGGGTGCTCCGAGAACCCGGTAGATGCTGTTCGTCGTGGCGGTCCCGTCCAGCGGATCGGTGAACGAACTGGTGAAACGGTAGAGGCCGAGCGAACGGAGGTTGAGCACGAAGTCGTCGACGCTGCCACCCGGCCAAGGCTGAATTGTCGTCGCCGTCGTCGGGCTCTTCGTGTCGTGGCCGATAGCCATCAATCCGTCGGCGGGGTTCTGCATCGGTTCGATCAGCAGCGCACCGCTCCACACGGTGCTGCCGTTCGCGTCCGTTAGCGACCCCGATCCCTGAGCTCCGTTGAGCCGGTGATACACCCACTTCGTGCCGTCCCAGCACGCCCACTCGCTGCCACACGACATTGTGTTCAGGAAGTAGAGGTCGTGGAACGCGTAGAACTCGGTCGCGGAATAGTCCTGCACGCGGTGGAAGATCTTCTCGCCGTAGACGTTCTGCGCGAAGAAGATCTTCTGTCGATCGATCCAGGTCGCGGCGGTCACGCCTTCGATCGTTGGCACGAGGTGCCGATGATGCTGACGATCAACGACCGTGACGAACGTAGCGTCGTCGGGGTCGCGTTGATGCGACGGTAGAACTCCTCGTTGAACGACTTGTAGAAGCCCGGTGACTCGAGGTTGATCTTGCGGATCGCCGCTGCGCCCATCTCGTACTTGAGCCAGTGCAGCCCGGTCGCGCCGCCTTCGCTCCAAAGGTCGGTGCCGCGAAGCTCGGCCGTGTTCTGGAAGTCGTAGTCCCATTCGTTTCCGGAATCCCAAAGGCTGTTTCCGGGAACCTGTGCGTCGCTCGGGTAGGTCGCGACATACGCGTTCATCGCTTCGTAGCTGACGGCCTGAGCGAAGCCCTCTTCGAAGCCTGACAGCGTCGAGTCGTAGGCCCAGAACTCATTACTCGAGAGGAGATGGTCGTTGCGAAACGCGTGGATCAACTCGTGGGTGAACAGCTGCGGAACAAAGGTGTCGTCCATGAGGATCGAATCGGTCGACGGCAAGAAGACGTTGCTGTTGTGGTAGCGAAGATCGCGCACGATCGTAACGGTGTAGTCGTCCGCGGGCGGGCCGTAGAGCTGCACCAGGATCGGCATCATCTTAGTGAAGAAGGTGGTCATGGCCGTCACTTGCGTCGGCTGCCAGGTCGCGATCGATCGGCCCGACGCATCGAAACCTGTCGTGCCGAACGCGATCCGCAACGTGTTGGTCGTTGCGCCGAGGTTTCGCCACACGGGATGGATCGCTGAGCTCGTCTCGATCGCACTGCTCAGACCTTGGCCGTTCACCGCATACACCGAGAGGTAGTACGTGCGTGCCGGGTCGAGCGCGACATTCACCGAGAGCGATGTCGCATTGGTGACCTGCCACCAACGCACGTTTGCCAGGCTCGAGTAGTCGCCGCTGCTCACCGTGCCGACACCGAACACGTACGACGCGATACCCGACTCCGGATCTTGCGCGATGTTCCAGTTGGCCGTGATGGCGCTCAGTTGCAGCGCCGTTGCCGTCAGTCCCCTTTCAGTCCGGTCGGCGCGGTCGGCGGTGTCACATCGACGGCGAGGGTCGCCTGGTTGAGACTCGACACCGTTCTCGGCGCGATCGCGATGGTCGGCGGGTTCGTGGTATCGAGCGGTCTGCGCGGCACGACCTTCGGCGCTTTCGTCGATGTCGCGGTCGATGTCGCGGTCGATGACGCGGTGTCGGCGGTGATCGACGCAAGTGGAGCGGTCGGTGCGACAACCGGCCCGTCCGGCGCAGGGAAGGCGGTGCTGGTCGCTGCTGCGATCGAGCGCGCGTGCGCGGTGTTCGACTGAGCGTCAGCCGGCTCGGCGCGAGCCGAGAGCAGCGTGTGCAGAGCGCGAGGCCGATGAGCTTCATGGCTTGTCGTGAAGATCCGCACCGGGCCGCCTGCCGCAAGAACGATGGATACGTCATGACATGCATTCGGTCGACATGGGAAGGACTTGAGGCCAATGGTGGTCGCGCGCGGTCTGCCCGACGCCGGAGTCGTTCGAACACGCGGCCGAAAGGGCGGGCAGCAAGAACGAATCCGGGCCTCGCGATCGCCGCCGCTACGTTCGCCGTGGTCGGCGGCAACTCCGGTCTCATCGAGCACGCGGCTGAACCCGCGGAGCGCGGTACGAGATCGTTTACGATCTCGCCGGCTGCCTCGCCCGCGCGAGATGGCGGGGTGCGCCGACATTGGGGGTCACATGGCCGAATACGACGACATCATCGTGGGCGGAGGCTCTGCCGGTATTGCACTCGCAAGTCGGCTGACAGAAGATCAGGCTCGTCGGGTCCTGCTCATCGAGGCCGGGCCGGATTCCCATACGGTTCGCGATGCGGACCGCGTGCGTGATCAGATGCAGTTCTCGTCGACGCTCACGGACTGGGCCATCGACGCCTCGTTCGTCCCCGGCGCCGTGCTGAACTACCCGCAGGGCAGAACGATGGGGGGTGGCTCGGCGGTCAACGGTGCGTTCGCCGTCCGAGGAATCCGCGGCGACTACGAGCGTTGGGCGACCGCGGCGGGCGATGAGTGGTCGTGGCCGAACATGCTGCGCGTGCTGTGCCGCTTGGAGGCCGACCAGGACTTTGCCGGTGAGTACCACGGCGCGAACGGACCGGTTCCTGTCGTGCGGTGGCGCCAGGACGAGCTGTTGCCGGCCCAACAGGCGTTCCGCACCGCAGTCACGGAGCATGGGATCTCCTGGGTCGACGACTTCAACGCCCCCGACGCGTCGGGCGTCGGGGTCATACCGATGAACCTTCGCGACGGTGTGCGCATGTCGACGGCTCTGACCTACCTACCGCTCGTCAGGGACCGCGCGAACCTGACGATCTGGCCTGACATCGAAGTGACCCGCATCGTGATCGAGCGCGGTCGGGCGAGGGGCGTCGAGTACCCGCGCGACGGCCGGCTTCAGCGAGTGGAGGGCTCGCGCGTCATTCTCTGTGCGGGCGCGTTGCAGTCACCGACCTTGCTGATGCGCTCGGGAATCGGCGGGGCTCGTCACCTCGGCGAGATGGGCATCGACTGCACCGTCGAGCTGTCGGGTGTCGGGGAGAACCTGATGGACCATCAGGGCACGGCCGTGTTCATGATACCGAACGAAGGACTGGCCCCGCCCGACGCGCGGGTGTGTCAGCTCGGTGCGCGGTACTCCTCGTCGGCGGGGACGGCGCCAGACGACATGTGGTTGAGCATGTGGGGCGCGTGGGAGCTTGGCGCGTTCCCCGACATGCAGGCCGCGCTCGGCGTCCCGGCGATCAGTGCGCTCATCGTCGGGGTGCACGACCCGCTGTCGCGCGGCACCGTGCGCTTGCGCAGCGACGATCCGCTCGTGCGTCCGCAGGTCGACTTCAAGATGGCGACCGATCCGACCGACATGTCGCGACTCGTGGACGGCCTGCGTCTCGCGATCGACCTCGCCTCGAGCCGTGCCTTCGCCAAGTCATATCGCGGTATCGGGCTGCTCGACCCGACAGCCGTGAACGACCGCGTCGCTCTCGAGACCTACATCACATCGACAGTGGGCGGCTGGTACCACGCGGCGGGCACGTGCCGAATGGGTAACGACCCCGACGCCGGTGCCGTGGTCGACGGACACCTGAAGGTCTACGGGGTCGAGGCGCTGCACGTGGTCGATGCATCCGTCATGCCCACCGTCCCCCGAGCCCCGACCAACCTGAGCTCCATCGCGATCGGTGAACGAGCCGCCGAACTGCTCCGGTAATCCCGCGAGCCGCGCCTCGGGGGTTGAGGGTCACGTCGTAGCCCATTGGCAGTCGCGGTCGCCGACGATGTTGCAGTGGCGGGCGGGCGGTTGGTCGGCGGCGTGGCACGCGCGTCCCGACGAGCCGCCGAAGTTGACGGTTGTATCGCGTAAGGACGCGCTCCGTCTCGCTCGTGCCGTGCCGTGCCGGGCGTGGGAGAGGTGGCGATAGAGGGTCTCACTGCCGAGGAGTGGCAGGCCTTCGAGGCAGCTCTCGCTGAACGGTGACTCACTCAGCAGCGCTCGTCGCGGACACGATGGTGGTGTCTGCGCTCGTCAACGAGGGACGCCATCCGGCGAAGGCCGCCCGGTTTCGGGCGTTGGTTGATGACCGCCCGATCGTGATCTCGTTCGCGACGGTCACGGAGTTGCGCTATTGCGCGTTGCGCTCCGGATGGGGCGACCTTCGTCGTCGTGCGCTCGAGCGTGACCTCGGGCGTCTGCTCGTTGTGCAGCCCGACGACGACCTGATGCGTGTGTGTGCGCGGAACAACGCGCTCGCTGGAGTTGCCCGGCGCGCCATTCCTCGGCGTAGGTGCGGAAGAGGATTTTGGCGTCGGCGGGGTCGATGTAGACGCCGCGAGCGAGGTCGCCGCGTATGGTGTCGACGAAACGGTCTGCGTCGACCTTGCGGCCGAACTGGCGGGTCTTTTGCGGGCCGCCTGGGTGCTCGCGCCAGCGCGCTCGGTACCGCCCGTCGGCGCGTTTGCCGATGCTTGCCATGACCACCTCCGAGGGGGTGTCACGTGGCGGTTTTCGTCCTCAAAAAGTCCTCAGTCCTCAGTCCTCAGTCCTCAGTCCTCAGTCCTCAGAAAGTCCTCAGCATTGAGGACCAAAACGCGGCATTGAACGACACTCGGCGGGACGAAACGGACTACATAACCCCAGTTCAGAGGCAATGTAGAGCTTGATTACCCGGGTTGGTGACGGTGAGTCGGCCTGTAGGCGGGGTTCTGTTCCCCGGTTCCTTGCGGAGGTCCGGTTCGGTGGCCATCCATCTATGCGGTCCACCTGGGAGTGTCCACGGACGGGCCGCCCTCTCCCTGCTTGACCTTGCTCCGGATGGGGTTTGCCGAGCCGGCCCGGTCGCCCGGACCGCTGGTGCGCTCTTACCGCACCGTTTCACCCTCA
>JANMVY010000104.1:0-1849 GCA_031393535.1 Actinomycetes bacterium
ACTATCGGCCATCGCGGCGCTGCGCATCGGGGGTAGTGGTATGAGCATGCGACGTCGATTGGTGTTCGGCGTGTTGGTGATGACGCTGGCGGCCACCACGGTGTTCGGTGTCGGGCCGGCGCACGCGACTGCTGCGCGCAAGCGTGTCCGTCTGGCGGCGGGTGGCGATCAGACCTTCATCGTCTGGCCGCGCGGCGGGTCAACCGCCTACGACTTCCGCGGTTCGCATTTCCTCGAGCTGGCGTCGACCATCGTCGGCACGGTCCGGCCGGACGCCGCGGAAGCGGCGATGTCGCTCGGGTTGTCGCACTCGCTGCTCCTGCTCGACGACGGCACGGTGCTCGGCGGCGGCCGCGACGATTACGGCCAGATCGGTCAACGAGACAACGTCGGCACGATCAACGCCAACGGATTCGGGGTCGTCGGCACCGCGACCGCGGTCGCCGCGGGCGGGTGGCACTCGCTGCTCCTCCAGGCTGACGGCACGGTGCTGGCCCTCGGCCGTAACACCTTCGGCGAGCTCGGTGTCACCGACGCGCAGTCCACCGAGTTGGCCCGCCCGGTGCCGACGGTCGTCCCGGGTCTGAGCGACGTCGTGGCGATCAGCGCCGGCTATACGCACTCGCTTGTGGTTCGACGCGACGGCACGGTGTGGGCCTGGGGCGGGAATCAGGGCGGCCAGCTCGGTCGCGCTACCAACACGGGTACGAACGCGCCGAACCCCGAAGCGACCCAGGTCGCCGGCCTCACCGGCGTGATCGACGTCGCCGCCGGGTCAGGCTTCTCGCTGGCCCTGCGCGCGGACGGAACGGTGTGGTCCTGGGGCACCAACCAGTTCGGACAGCTCGGTCGCAGCACGAACCTCGGAACGCTCACGGCCAACCCGACCCCGACACAGATCGACGGACTCACCGACATCCGCTCGCTCGCCGCAGGCGGCGGGCTCGCCGCGGCCCTACGCGCCGACGGCACCGTGTTCAGCTGGGGCGAGAACAAGCTGGGCCAGCTCGGCCGAACCGACGGCTTCGGGGCCACCGCGGCGACACCGGGCGCCGTTGCGATCGCCGGAACGGCCGTCGCGATCGGTGCAGGCGCCAACCACCTCGTGATCGCGTACGACGACGGGACCGTGCGAGGGTTCGGGTCGAATGTCGCGGGCCAGGTCGTCGGCCCGTACTACGTGGGCACACCGCTGACCTACGCGGGCGCGACAGCTCCATATACACAATCCGCGACGCGTTTCCCGCTCAACCCGTTCACACGGACGACACTGGCCACTGGACAGACCGGCACCGGCGCCGCGCTGTTGAACCTCACGATGACCGAAGGCGTCCGCACCGGCTACATCACCGCCGACCGGTGCAGCACCCTCACGGCCGGACCGCAGACCCGATCCAACGGGAACTACACGCGCAACACGAGCATCGTGAACCTCGCTGTCGTGCCCTTCGACACCGACGGCACCGCGTGCATCGTCAACGAACAACCGGTCAACATCATCGCCGATCTCCAAGGCGCGTTCACGCCCTCGGCCCCCGACCGCTTCACCGCACTTGCCCCGACACGGGTCCTCGACACGCGCCGCGGCCCCAAACCCGCCGCGGGGACCATCGTCCGTGTCGCCACCGGCCAAACCGGCGCCACCTCCGCGCTCGTCAACCTCACCATGACCGAAGCCGACACCGCCGGCTACATCACCGCAGACCGCTGCAGCACCCTCACCGCCGGCCCCCAAACAAAGAGCAACGGCAACTACACCCCCGGCACCAACATCGCGAACCTCGCCGTCGTCCCCCTCGACAACGACGGCAGCTTCTGCATCTACACCGAACGCACCGCCCACCTCCTC
>JANMVY010000110.1:0-2795 GCA_031393535.1 Actinomycetes bacterium
TCGGCGGGTTCGACCACGACCCGTTGCGCCTGCCCGGCGGAGTCGGCATGACCGCCGACGTGGCACGAGTGCGACGCGGCGTGGGGTACGCCGCCTCGATCAAGAACCTGATGTACTCCGACGGTTTCGACGACTTCGCGACGGCCCGATGCGTTCTCGCCGACGGTGTCGCCACACTCAAGTTCGCGACCGCCGAGGTGGGCCAGGGGTTCGTCACGATCGCCGGCCAGATTGCGCGCAGCATCCTCGGTGTCGACGATGTCGAGCTCGACCGCATCGACACCCTCATTGGTTCGGCCGGTTCCACGAGCGCGTCACGTCAGACCTGGATGAGCGGTGGCGCCGTGCACGCGGCCTGCGTCGCCGTGCGGTTGCAGATGTTCGCCGAGGTTGCGCGCGACACCGGTATCGCGGTCGATCGACTTGCTATCGACGTCGATGCGGTCATCGACACGCGTGGCTCATATCGCGTGTCGGTCGCCGAAGTCACGCGCGGCCGCGTGTTCGCCGCGACCGAGGTATATCGCCACGCGCCGACCTCGACGCTCGACGACGACGGCCAAGGCGACGTGCACGTGGCGTTCGCGTTTGCGGTGCATCGCGCGGTGGTCGATGTCGATCTCGATCTCGGCCTCGTCCGTGTCATACAGGTGGCGACCGCACAGGATGTCGGCGTGGCCCTCAACCCGCTCAGCGTGATCGGACAGATCGAGGGCGGTATCGCGCAGGGCCTCGGGCTCGCCGTGATGGAGGAGATCGTCCTCGACAACGGAAAGGTGTGCAACGCCTCGTTCACCGACTACCTGCTCCCGACCACGCTCGACGCGCCCGAGGTCGTGATATCGCTGGTCGAGGAGCCCGACCCGTACGCGCCGCTCGGCGCGAAAGGGGTGGGCGAGCCGCCGACGGTGTCGTCGACGCCGGCCATCGTCGCGGCCATCCGCGCCGCAACCGGTATCGACCTGCACCGTGTGCCCGTGCGCCCCCAGGACATCGCGCTCGCGTCCGGCTGATCGTCTCGCAGACCTGGAAGCCAGCGGACAGGCGAGAAGGGTCGTCTGGCGCGTGGGTACACTTGACTTCGATGCCCGAAGCCATTTGCATCGACGAGATCCGTGTCAATGGCGCTCGGTTGCGAGCGCGTCTCGACGCGTTGGGCGAGATCGGCGCGATCCCCGGTGGTGGCAACGCACGACTCGCGTTGACCGACGCCGACAAGGCGGGTCGTGACCTCGTCGTCACCTGGATGCACGACTTGGGGCTCGACGTCCGCGTCGATGCGATCGGCAACGTATTCGCGTTCACGCGCCGCGAGTCAACGCTGTCGCCGGTCATGTGCGGTTCGCACATCGACACGGTGCGCACCGGCGGTCGTTTCGATGGTGCCTACGGTGTCCTCGCCGGCCTCGAGGTGATCGAGACACTGCTCGAGCATGGCTGCACCACAGCGCGGCCGATCGGTGTCGCGTTCTTCACCAACGAAGAAGGCGCGCGATTCGCGCCAGACATGATGGGGAGCCTCGTCCACGTCGGGGGCCTACCCGTCGAGATCGCGCTCGACACGGTGGGCATCGATGGCGCACGCCTCGGTGCCGAGCTCGTACGCATCGGCTATGCGGGCTCATGGCCGTGCCCCGGCCCGGCGCCGCACGCGTTCGTCGAGTTGCACATCGAGCAGGGTCCCGTGCTCGACCTCGAAGGCAAACGCATCGGGGTCGTCGAACGCGTGCAGGGCATTTCGTGGCAGCAGCTCACGATCTGCGGCGAATCGAACCATGCCGGCACCACGCCCATGCGGTTTCGCCACGACGCGGCCTTTGCCGCGTCGCGTGTGGCCTGCATGGTCCGCGACATTGCCCTCGACATGGGGGCCGACCAGGTGGGCACGGTCGGTGCGGTCACGTTGCAGCCGAACCTCGTGAACGTCGTCGCGGCGAACGCCGTGCTCACGGTGGATCTCCGCAACACCGACGAGCAGCTGCTGAAGCATGCCGAGCAACGGCTCGCGCGCGAGATCGCCGCGTTGGCCGGTGCCGAGGGCGTCACCATCACGGCACGTGTTCTCGCGCGGTTCGAGCCGGTCGAGTTCGACACGCGGGTGGTCGACCTCGTCGAGCACACCGCGAAGCGGTTCTCGTATTCGACGAAACGCATGCCTTCGGGCGCAGGTCACGACGCGCAAATGCTCGCCCGTGTGTGTCCGGCCGCGATGATCTTCGTGCCCAGCATCAACGGCTTGTCACACAATCCGGCCGAGTCCACCGACGCAGCCGACCTCGACGCCGGTGCCGATGTGCTGTTGCACACCCTGCTGGCACTCGCCGATCAAGGAGACGACCCGTGGCCCGCATCGTGACCATCGGCGCTGCGCAACTCGGGCCCGTGCAACGAGCGCATTCCCGCGCCGATGTCGTCGAACGGTTGCTGGCGTTGTTGCGCGACGCGCATGTGCGCGGGTGCGACCTCGTGGTGTTCCCCGAGCTCGCGCTCACGACGTTCTTCCCCCGGTGGGCCATGTCCGATCAGGCCGAGATCGACGCGTTTTTCGAAACGATGATGCCGGGGCCTGACACGCAACCGTTGTTCGACGAGGCGAAGCGACTCGGTGTCGGGTTCGTGCTCGGATACGCGGAGCTCACGGCGACCGGCGCGCACTTCAACACAGCGATTCTCGTCGACGGTACGGGCTCGATCGTGCACCGCTATCACAAGGTGCACCTGCCGGGCCACGACGAGTTCGAACCCTGGCGTCGATTCCAGCATCTCGAGAAGCGCTATTTCGACGTCGGTCGCGA